>NZ_JBSHAO010000051.1:0-59449 GCF_053611545.1 Streptomyces sp. NPDC054796
CGGACACCCAAGAACACGTACCCCACACGGCCACCGGCAGGCACCAAGAATCACGCGGCGCCAGCCGCGACGCACCGCAACCACACGCCGCGCCGAAGCCACACAGCCGCACCCGGAATACGGCGAACCCCACAGCGCAGCGCCCCGCGCCCCGTGACGCGGCACAAAAATCAGCGCGGGACCCTACGGTGCCCACCTGAGAGGTCAGCCGTCCCGCGCAACACCCCCGGCGAAGGGCGCACCCGGAAACCGGACCGGGATATGGGTGGAGGGCGTCAGCATGGGGGTGAGGGGGTCCCCCTCCTGGGGGGAATGCGAGGCGCGGCACCAACGCACCGTGGGCCCTCGCGCCGCAGCACACAGGGGCGGAACCGGTTCATCGGCGGCCTAGCGCGACAGCTCGCCCTAGGTACGGAGGCCCCGCCTGGGTACCTAGCCTCGGGTTCACCTGAGGGGAAAGGAGCCCGTGATGGCTGACGCCAGACCGGTGTACCAGCGGATCGCCGACGACCTGCGCCGTCAGATCGACGAGGGGACGCTGACCGTCGGCGCCCGCATCCCCTCCCGCTCGGAACTCAAGCGCTCCTACGAGGCCAGCGACCAGACCGTCGACCGCGCCGTACGCGTACTCAAGGCCGCGGGCTACGCGGAGGGCCAGTTCGGCCGCGGAGTCTTCGTCGCCGACCGCGCCCCCGTCGGCACCCTCCTGCGCTCCACCGGCGCCGTGGACTCCCCCTTCGCCGCCCGCGTCGCCTCCTCCGACGAGGGCGAGGGAGCCGACGAGGACCAGCTCGCCGCCATCGCCTGGGAGGCGACCTCCACGGCGACCGTCGCACCGCCCCGTATCGCGGAGCGCCTCGGCATCACGCCGGGCGAGCGCGTCATGTGCACCCAGTACGAGTACCTCGCCGACCGCCGCCCCGTTCAGCTCGCCACGAGCTGGGAGCCCCTCGCCATCACCGAGGGCACCGACGTGCTCTATCCGGAGCGCGGCCCCTACGCGCGACGGGGCGTGCGGGGCAGGCTTGCCGCCATCGGCATCCGCGTGGTGCGGGCCGCCGAACTCGTGGGCGCCCGGCCCGCCACCAGCCCCGAGGCCGAGAGCCTGGGCTGTTCGCCGGGCCAGTGCGTCACGGCCGTCGAACGCACCCACTACGACGAGGAGGACCGCCCGGTGGAGACCTCCGACATCGTCGTACGGGCCGACCGCTGGCGCCTGGAGTACGGCATCCGCTTCACGGGCTGACCCGCGACCGCCCCGCCCACCCGTTCGGGCCAGCGCACCCCGGCCGGTTCCGGTTACCCCCGTACGGCCCAGCGTCCGCGAGGCAGTCGGGGGAAACCTTGACGGGAGGTCAGCTCTGGGTGGCCTCCCCGTAGAGCTGGGACAGTTCCGGAGTGCCCGTCTCCGCCCAGGCCGCGCCCTCCTCCAGGACGTCCAGCTCCCTGCCGGAGGTCAGCCGCACCACGGGCTGCCCGTCCTCGCTCAGCACCCACGCCGTGCCCGGCACCGTACGCACGAGGACCGTACCGAGGTAGAGCCCCGCGTCGCTGCCCAGCCAGGGCGAGATCTCGGGGTCCTCGCGCCAGCGCGGCAGTAGCTGGTCGAGGGCCGCCAACGACTCCGGGGTGTCGTCGAGTTCGACCCCGGCGTCCTCCGCTTGGTCGCGCAGCAGTTGACATTCGGAGAGCAACTGCGTGACCGATTCCGGGTCCCGTGACATCGCCTCCGCGAGCCCGACGCCCTCGCCGTCGGCGCGCCGCTTGCGCCAGTTGTCCAGGAAGGGGATGTTCATACAGATCAGAGTGGCACCCGTCCCGCCCCCGACACCACAGGCGCGCGGTACACAGCGCGCGCCGTTTGCCCTGCTGGACACCTTGACGACCCCGTAGCGCCTCCCTACCTTCACCGGACCTCGATCGAATCGGGGCCGCACACACGACTGTTGGAGTCGCACGAGAGGGCTGATCCGTGCACAGACGTCTGTGGAGAGCCTCCGTCTCATCCGTCGCGGTCCTGGTGACCGCCGTGAGCGCTCCGGCGCTCGCGGTGGCCGAGGGGCGTACGGACGGCGGAACCACCACCACCCACGAGCCGCTTCCGCTGGAGCGGCTCTTCGACAACCGGGCCGTGAGCGACGACAACCGCCCCGGGAGGGCCGACTTCGACGGGGCGGGCAACTCGCTCTCCGCGCAGGATCTGCGCGCCGCCGGGTGGTCCCCCGGCGGCGCGCTCGACCTCGACGCCGCCACCCTGCGCTGGCCGGAGCGCCGCCCGGGGCAGCCGGACAACGTGCGCGCCGACGGGCAGCGCGTGCGGCTGCGCGGCGCGGGCGACGCCATCTCCTTCCTGGTCGCGGCCACTTCGCCGGGCGGCGCCGGCGGTGAGGTGAGCGGGAGCGGGACGGTGCGGTACGCGGACGGCTCGCGCAGCGCGTACACGCTGCGGGCGCCCGACTGGCGCGGCGGCCCGCTGGCGACGAAGGCGGTGGCGCTCCCCCACGTCAACACCGCGAAGTCGGGGCAACTCGGCGAGAAGGCCAAGCTGTACGCGGTGACGGTGCCGGTGAAGAAGGGGCGCGAGGTGCGCTCCGTCGAGCTGCCGCGCGATCCGGGCCGCGACGCCGATCTGCACGTCTTCGCGGCCTCCGTGCGCGCCGGGTCGCCGGGCTGGACGGGCAGCTGGTCGGCGAGTCCCGCGGGCTACACGGACATGGGCGGCTGGCGGGACCGGACGATGCGGCTGGTGGTGCACACCTCGGCCGGGGGTCCCAAGGCCCGCATCCGGCTGGAGAACACGTTCGCCTCCACCCCGGTCGAGATCGGCCACGCCTCCATCGCCGTGCAGGGCGAGGGCGCGGCCACCAAGGGCGCTCCGGTGCCACTGCGCTTCGGCGGCCGGGACGGTACGCGCATTCCGGCGGGTGCGCGCGCTGTCAGCGATCCCGTGGGCTTCTCCGTGCCCGCGGACACGAATCTGCTGGTGAGCATCCATCTGCCGGGCCCTGTCGCGGCGGCGCCCGTGCACAGCCAGGCCATTCAGCGCTCGTATCTGAGCGAGGAGGGCAGCGGCGACCGTACGGGTGAGGCGGGCGGCGGCGCCTACACCGCGTCGACGTCCGTGTGGCCGCTGCTGACAGGCGTGGACGTGCGGGGCGGGCCCGGCTCGGTCGTCGCGCTCGGGGACTCGATCACCGATGGTGTGAAGTCGACGGAGGGCACCAACAGGCGCTGGCCCAATGTGCTGGCCAGGCGGCTGCTCGACCAGAACGAGGTGCCGCGCTACGGCGTGCTGAACCACGGCATCTCGGCGAACCGGATCGTCACCGACCGCTATCCGGGCGACGGCGTCAGCACCGACACGGGCGGGGTGAGCGCCCAGCACCGGCTGGAGCGCGATGTGCTGGCGCAGACCGACGTGCGTACCGTCGTCCTCTTCGAGGGCATCAACGACGTGCGCTGGAACACCACGCCCGAGCAGGTCATCGCCGGGATGAAGGCGATCGCGCAGCGGTCCAGGGAGCGCGGCATCCGCGTGGTGGCCGCGACGATCGCGCCGTGCGAGGGCTACCACGACTGCACGGCCGAGGTGGAAGCCCGTCGCACGAAGGTGAACGACTTCATCCGCGAGAACGGCGGCACCTTCGACGCGGTGCTCGACTTCGACGCGGCGATCCGCGACCCGGAGCGCCCGCAGCGGATGCTGCCCGCCTACGACAGCGGCGACCATCTGCACCCCGGCGACGCGGGGCTGCGCAAGCTCGGCGAGTCCGTCGACCTGCGGAAGCTGGCGGGCTGAGGCCGAGGCAGGACCGGTGAGGGCTCCTCTCGCGGGAAGAGCCCTCACCGGGCGCTACAGCTCCAGGTCCACCACGACCGGGGCGTGGTCCGAGGCGCCCTTGCCCTTGCGCTCCTCGCGGTCGACGTAGGCGTCCTTGACGGCGGTGGCGAAGGGCTGGTTGCCGTAGACGAGATCGATGCGCATGCCCTTGTTCTTCGGGAAGCCCAGCTCGCGGTAGTCCCAGTAGGTGAACGGCTGGTCGTACTTGAGGGGCCGCGGCACCACGTCGGACAGGCCCGCCGTGCGCAGGCCCTCCAGCGCGGCGCGCTCGGGCTCGGTGACGTGGGTGGCGCCCTCGAAGCGGGAGACGTCCCATACGTCGTCATCCGTGGGCGCCACGTTGTAGTCCCCCATGATGGCGAAGGGCAGCTCCCCCGGTGCCTCCTTCTCGGCCGTCCTGCGGAGCGCTTCGAGCCACTCCAGCTTGTAGGCGTAGTGGGGGTGGCCGATCTCGCGCCCGTTGGGCACATAGACCGACCAGACGCGGACGCCGCCGCACGTGGCGGCGGCGGCGCGGGGCTCCTGGCCGCCGTCGTAGTCCGGGCCCTCGGGGAGGCCGACGACGGTGTCCTGGAGGCCGACGCGGGAGAGGACCGCGACGCCGTTCCACCTGCCGTCGCCGTTCACCACGGCCTCGTAGCCCAGCTCACGCAGCGGCTCGGCGGGGAACGCCTCGGCGGAGCACTTCAGCTCCTGGAGGCAGACCACATCGGTGCCCGAGGACTCCAGCCAGGCCAGCAGCCGCGGCAGCCGGGCGGTGATCGAATTGACGTTCCAGGTCGCGATACGCATACCGCGCAATCTACCGCGCGAGGCTGACACTCTCGCCCGGGGTGAGACGGCTGTGGCTGACGCCTCCGAGGTTCTCGATCATGCGGTCGTAGACGGGGCGCGCGAGGTCCGTCAGCAGGCTGTCGTGGACGTCGACGGCCTGGCGGGGCGCGACGGCGCGCACGTAGTCGATGACCTCGGAGACCTTGCTCCACGGGGCGTGCACGGGCAGCAGCAGGGTGTCGATGTCGCGCTCGGGCACGGTGAGCGCGTCGCCGGGGTGGAAGACCTGGCCGTCCACGACGTAGCCGACGTTCGCGATGCGCGGGATGTCGGGGTGGATGACGGCGTGCAACTGGCCGTGCACCTCGATGCCGAAGCCCGCGGCGTCGAAGGTGTCGCCCTCACCGACGGTGTGGACGCGGCCGGGGAAGGCGGTGGAGATCTGCTCGGCGACGCTGCGCAGGGTCCAGATCTGCGCCGCGGGGTTGGCCTCCATCGCGGCCCGCAGGCGTCCCTCGTCGAAGTGGTCCGGGTGCTCGTGGGTGACCAGTACCGCGTCCGCGCCCACGGCGGCGTCGCCCTCGCTGAAGCCACCCGGGTCGATGACGAGCGTGCGTCCTTCGCGCTCGATCCGTACGCAGGCGTGGCCCTTTTTGATCAGCTTCATGCCGCCATTGTCTCTCGCGGAGCGCTGTCGTCGCCCGCGGGGCGCCCGGCGGGTACGGGCTCAGTCCTCCGGTTTGGTCTCCTCCTGGATCACGCGCTGCGCGACCGCGAAGGCGGAGTTCGCCGCGGGGACGCCGCAGTAGACGCCCGTCTGGAGCAGCACTTCCTTGATCTCGGCGGGGGTGAGCCCGTTGCGCAGGGCCGCGCGGACGTGGAAGGCCAGCTCGTCGAGGTGGCCTCGGGCGACGAGCGCCGTGAGGGTGATCACCGAGCGGGTGCGGCGGTCGATGCCGGGGCGGGTCCACACCTCGCCCCAGGCGTAGCGGGTGAGGAAGTTCTGGAAGTCCTCGGTGAAGTCGTCCGCGTTCTCCAGCGCCTGGTCCACGTGCGCGTCGCCCAGCACCTCGCGGCGCACCTTGATGCCGCCGTCGTACGGGTCCTTGCGGATCGCGGCCTGCTCGGCTGACTCCAGCTCCGCGACGGCCGAGGCGCGCGGCGGGGCCGGGGTGATCACCGGGGCCGGGGCCGGCGGGCCGGCGGGGGACTCCTGCCAGGTGGTGGTGAAGTGCCTGATCAGCAGCTCGGTGACGGCGCCCGGCTGCTCGACGGGCGTCAGATGCGAGGCGCCCGGCACGATCGCGAGCCGTGCGTCGGGGATGCCGGCGACCAGGGCCCGCGCGTCGGCGGGCGGCGTCGTCTCGTCCTCGGCGCCGGTGACGACGAGCGCGGGGACGCCGATGCGGTTCAGGTCCTGGCGCGCGTCGAAGGCGGCCATGGCCTCGCAGGCGGAGATGTAGCAGCCGGGGTCGGTCGTGCGGACCATCTGGACGGCCCACTCGACGATCGCGGGCTGCGCGGCGGCGAAGGCCGCCGTGAACCACTTCTCGGGCGTGGAGCGCGCGACGGGGTCGAGGCCGTTCGTCCGGACGACGACGCCGCGCTGCCGCCAGGAGTCGGGGGTGCCGAAGCGGGGCGAACTGGACACGAGCGCGAGCGAGGAGACGCGCTGCCGTGCGGTGAGGGCGAGCTGGATGCCGATGGCTCCGCCGAGGGAGCAGCCCGCGTAGCCGAAGCGCTCGATGCCCAGCGAGTCCAGGGTGGCCAGCAGCCGGTCGGCCAGCGCGCCGACCGAATCGGCGCCGTAGGCGGGCGATCCGCCGTGGCCCGGGAGGTCGAACCGCAGGACGCGCCAGTTGCGGGTGAGCTCGGGTATCTGCCGGTCCCACATGTGCCATGTGGTACCCAGCGAGGGACCCAGCACGAGGGCCGGAGCGCCTTCTGGCCCGTCAATGCGGTATTGCAGGGTGTTCATCGGTGTCTCGCTCACCCGTCAGACCCTCTCATGTCTCAAAAGATCTCATACGACCGGGGCGAAGGGACCGTCCCCTGGCGTGCTCATCACAACAGATCTCACGGCGCGGGAGCCACCTGCGGGGCCCGCGTCCGGCGCAGGCCCGGTGGCGCGGTCGCCCACTCGGACGGATACATCACCCTCATCTCGGGGACCCGGGAGCAGCTCGCGGAGCGCCACTACGACGAACTCGAATACGACATCGGGTGCTGACACTTCCAGAACGGACAGGCAGCGGCAGGAACGATTTCCACAGACCCTCGCCTCCGCACAGCCGGTAGCGTTGCCAACCACCCGACCGGGCACAGGACTTACGTGTCCGCAGTAGTCCGCACCCGAGCGGGCAGGAAGGCTCCCGACGGAGACATTCGGGCAGGCGTTACGGCGCCTTCGCGGCAGCCGCACCATGCGCGCCGTGGCCCAACTCGCCCATTGCAGTAAGGGCTACGTAGGCGATCTTGAGAGCGGGGCGAAGGACACCCTCACCGGAAATCGCGGAAGCACTCGACAAGGCCGTCAAAGCTGGGGGGGGAACTCCAAGCACTCACACCGGCCCCTCGCATGTCACAGCCCAGGCAGATGGCGTCTGCTGGCCAGCAGACAGGGCCAGCCGGGCGGCGCGACGCGGTGAAACTCGCTGGGCTGGCCATGGCCTCTCCGGCTGTCGCAGCGGAAATCCTCAATCAGGCTGCCGCCGAGGCCCTGGACTTCACTCGGCAGGCCGAGGCAACCGCACTCGGTGCCAGCACCCTCGATCACCTCGACCTCGCGGTCACTGAATTCAACGATGCCTACTCCCTCAAACCGCCGCAAAATCTGTTCGACGCGGCGCTGGATTACCGCCGCAAGGTTGGTGCCCTGCTCCAGGCGAAAGTCACCCACCGCCAGCAGCGCGAGTTGCTGACGTTCGCCGGATGGCTATCGGAGATGTTGGCCTGGCTCGCTCACGATCTTGGCGACAACCACACCGGCCTGGCTTTTGCCACCGACGCTTTTGTCCACGGCCAGCAAGCCGGACACGGCCAACTGTGCGCATGGGCGATGGACGCCGCCGCCTCCATCAGCCTCTATCGCCAACGGCCCGACAGAGCCCGTGAGGCCGCCTTGAAGGGCCTGACGGAAGTGCCAGCTTCCCATCCACTTACAGTACGGCTGCATGCCCAAGCCGCTCGGGCAGCAGCCGCCGACGGCGACGCCGAGACCTTCACCGCGCAGTTCCATGCCGCCGAGGAGGCGTATCGGCTACTGCCCGCGCGCTCGCCACACCGTTTCGGCAGGGAGGTCACCCCGCTTGCCCAGTACGCCCTCACCTCCTATCCGGCGACCTCCTACGTCTGGCTTGGCCAAGCCAAGAAGGCCCGCGAGCATGCCGAACACGCGTTGACCGTCTACGAATCCGCTCCCGCCGACGTCCGCTCGCCCGGTCGGGAGGCCATCGCCCGCATCGATCTGGCCCTTGCCCACGCCTACCCCCGCGACCCGGCCGTGGAGTCCCTCAACGAACGGCTCGCATCAGCCAAGGCCACCCGACCGGCCCTGCCCGCCACCCCGTCAGAGACATGACCGTAGGGAGAAGAGGAGACCTCGATGAGCGACCAGAACCCAGCCACCGTCGAGCACACACTCAACCTGCGCAAGCCTTACTTCGATCTGATCGCCTCCGGCGACAAGACAGTCGAGGTACGGGTCGGCTATACCAAGATTCGCAAAATGGCGGTCGGCGGCCTGCTGCGCTTCAACTCTGGCGCCGATACCCTGCTCACCCGCATTACCGCAGTCAATGAGTACGAGTCATTCACGGCTCTGCTCAACGCCGAGGACCCGACCGCAATCGCTGGCACCGCCGAGTCCTGGGAGAAGCTGATGGCGGCCATCCGCGACATCTACCCCCGGAGAAGGAAGCCCTGGGCGCTTTCGCCATCCACTTGCAGTTGCTCAGCGCTCCGGCCACGGACGCCGACACCGGCAGCGGCTCGTGAGAGTGTGAGCATGGGTGAGAACGTGGGCGTTCCGGCGGGTCGCCGTCAGAACGTCAGAACTCGGCCTTCGACACGACGTAGACCCTCGGCCTGTTCTCGAACGTCGTGTCGACGGTGATCGCCAGATCGGGCTGGTCCCCCGACTGCTCGACGGTGGTGCCGGCGAAGGTGTGCCCCTCCTCGTCCAGGTCCCAGCCGACCTTCTCGGCGCGCTTGTCGCTGATGGTGACGCGGCCCTCCTCCAGCGCCGACGTGCTGGTGCCGAGGTCGGCGAGGAACTGGGAGAGCCGCCGGTCCGAGTTGCGGAACTGGACCCACAGGCTGCTGGTGTCCCAGGCGTTCTCCTCGTAGAAGCCGACCCGGGTGGACAGCGGCGGGATCGGCACGTCGTAGATGCGGCGCTGCACCTTGCTCGGCCACTGGTAGGTGAGGCTGGTGGCCCCCGCGCTGCGCTCCTTGTCCTCGCCGCTGTCGCGGCTCTGGAAGGCGGAGATGACGAGATAGCCCGCGGGGATCGCGATGAGCAGCACGACGATGAGCAGCGTGAGCACCCGGTGCCTGGGCAGATGCGGCGGGCGCTGGGGGGCGCGGGACACGGTCACTGGCCGACCGCCCTGCGCAGGTTGTCCGCGGCCCGTTCGTAGCGTTCGTAGCGCTCCAGGCGGCGCCGGTTGGCGCGGCGGAAGCGGCGCGCCACCAGCCTGGCCAGGTCGGCGGCGCCGACCATGCCCGCCTCGGGGCCGAGCTGGGCCTTCGCGATGCGGGCCTCGGGGCGGTAACCGCGCCCGGTGAGCTGGCGGCGGAAGGCGGCGCGTGCCGGGTCGATCAGCAGCTCGTCGGCGGCGCTGACGCCGCCGCCGATCACGAAGCAGGAGGGGTCGAGGGCGGCGGCGAGGTTGGCGATGCCCGTGCCCAGCCAGGTCCCGATCTCCTGGAGCAGTTCGACGCACATGGCGTCGCCCTCGCGGGCCAGCTCGGTGATGAGGGGCCCGGTGATGTCGGCGACCCGGCCGCCGACGCGGTCGATGATCCCGTACGCGACGGGCGACTCGGCGGCCGCCAGCTCCCTGGCCTCTCTGACCAGCGCGTTCCCCGAGCTGTACTGCTCCCAGCAGCCCCGGTTGCCGCAGGGGCAGCGGTGGCCTGCGGGCACGACCTGCATGTGCCCGAACTCGCCCGCGACCCCGTACTTGCCGCGCTTGACGCGGCCCTCCTCCAGGATCGCGCCGCCGATGCCCGTACCGAGCGTGATCATCACGAGGTGGTCCTCGCCACGGCCCGCGCCGAAGCGCCACTCGCCCCAGGCGGCGGTGTTGGCGTCGTTGTCGACCATGACGGGCACGGCCAGGCGCGCGGTGAGCGCGTCCTTCAGCGGCTCGTCCCGCCAGGCGAGGTGCGGCGCGAACAGGACGCGCGAGCGGTCCGCGTCCACCCAGCCGGCGGCGCCGATGCCCACGGCGTGCACGTCGTGCCGGTCGGACAGGTCGAGCACCAGCTCGGCGATGGTGTCCTCGACGACCTTGGGGCTCTTGGACTTCTCGGGCGTCTCGGTGCGCACCTGCTCCAGGATGTTCCCGTCGGCGTCCACGACGCCCGCCATGACCTTGGTGCCGCCGATGTCGATGCCGACGGTGGGCACGCGGGGCGCGGAGAGGTGGGAGCGGCGCTCGCGGGTGCTGACGGTGCGCAGGACGCTCGCGCTGGGCGCGGTACGGCGGTAGACGCGGTCCCCGCCTCCGCCCCCGCTCCGGTCCCGGTGCATGTCCCGGTACATCTCCCTGTACGCGTCCCTGTACGTGCTGCCGCTCATGCTGCCCATGCTGCTCGTGCCGCTCATGCTGCTGCTCATCGCGCGCCCTCCTCCTCGCCTGACGCGGGGCGTGGGCGGTGGCTGCGGGTACGTGCGCGCAACGTCGTCTCGTCTCTGCGTGGCTGCTGGTCTCGGGACGGAGCGGTGCGGTCCGGTCCGGGTCCGGTCCAGTCCGGTCCGTCCCGCGTCGCCGATTGTGCCTTACCGCAGCCCGACGGCGCTCGACGGCCGGTGACGGGCCCGTCAGCCGGTGATGCCGCCGCCCAGGTGCGGGGACGGTGCGCGTTCCAGCTCGTGGCTGAGCTGTTCCAGCTCGCTGCCGCCCGCCATCTGGCGGATCAGCTCGTCCAGCTCCAGTTGCTCCTTGGTGTGGCTCCCGGCCATCGTGCCGCGCTTCAGCAGGACGAAGCGGTTGCCGACGAGGTACGCGTGGTGCGGGTTGTGCGTGATGAGGACCACGCCGAGACCGGCGTCACGCGCCGCGGCCACGTATTTGAGCACGACGCCCGACTGCTTGACGCCGAGCGCGGCCGTCGGCTCGTCGAGGACGAGCACCTTCGCGCCGAAGTACACGGCCCGCGCGATGGCCACGCACTGCCGCTCGCCGCCGGAGAGGGTGCCGATCGGCTGGTCCACGTCGCGCAGGTCGATGCCCATGCGGAGCAGCTCGCTGTGGGTGGTGCGGCGCATGTGCGCGACGTCGAGCCGCTTGAAGGGGCCCCGGCCCTTCGTCGGCTCGGAGCCGAGGAAGAAGTTGCGCCAGACCGGCATCAGGGGCACGACGGCGAGGTCCTGGTAGACGGTGGCGATGCCGCGGTCCAGGGCCTCGCGGGGCGAGCCGAGCCGGGTCTCCTCGCCGTCGATCGCGAAGCCGCCCGCGTCGTGCTGGTGCAGCCCCGCGATGATCTTGATGAGGGTGGACTTGCCCGCGCCGTTGTCGCCGAGCACACAGGTGATCTCGCCGGGGTGCACCTCCAGCGAGACGCCCTCCAGCGCCTTGATGTTGCCGTAGAACTTGCTCACGTCGCGCAGCGCGACGAGCGGACGCGGCCCGTCCGCCTCCGGCTCCGGTTCCGGTACGAGGTCCGGCTCCGGTACGGCGTCCACGGCGTCCTTCTTCGTGCCGTCGTTCTTCTCGGTGCCGTCAGTCATCGGCTCGCCTCCGCCCGCTTACGGATCCACGCGTTGAGGAGGGTGGCGAGCAGCAGCATCGCCCCCAGGAAGAACTTGAACCAGTCCGGGCTCCACTGCGCGTAGACGATGCCCTTGTCCGCCATGCCGAAGATGAAGGCGCCGACCGCGGCGCCGACCGCCGAGCCGTAGCCGCCCGTCAGCAGGCAGCCGCCGATGACGGCCGCGGCGATGTAGATCAGCTCGTTGCCGACGCCCTCGCCCGACTGGACGACGTCGTAGTTGAAGAGCAGATGCTGGCCCGAGATCCAGGCGGCGAACGCCACACCCAGATACAGGCCGATCTTCGTCCGGCCCACGGGGACGCCGACCGCGCGGGCCGCGTCGGCGCCGCCGCCGACCGCGAAGATCCAGTTGCCCGCCCTCGTGCGCAGCAGGATCCAGGTGGCCAGGGCCACCAGCGCGATCCACCACACCACGGTGACCTGGAGGTTCACGCTGCCCAGGCTGAGCTGGGAGGCGAAGAGGATCCGCGCGGACTCGAAGCCCTCCATGTCGCCGATGGCCTTGGTGGACACGGTGCCGCTGATCAGCTTGGTGAGGCCGAGGTTGAGGCCCGTCAGCATGAGGAAGGTGCCGAGCGTGATGATGAAGCTCGGCAGTTTCGTACGGACCAGCATGTAGCCGTTGAAGAGGCCGATGGCGAGGGTGACCAGCAGCGAGACGCCGACGCCGACCCACACGTTCGCCGTCATCTGGTAGCTGAACATCGAGGACACCAGCGCCGACGAGGTGACCATCACGCCCGTCGACAGGTCGAACTCCCCGCCGATCATCAGCAGCGCCACCGGCACCGCCATGATGCCGATCGTCGAGGAGGCGTAGAGGACCGTCGAGAGGCTGGATGCCTTCAGGAAGCTGTCGGCGGCGAAGGAGAAGAAGACGAAGACGGCCAGCGCGCCGACCACGGCGCCCAGCTCGGGCCTGCTCATCAGCCTGCGCCACAGCGGCCGGTGCACGATCCGCTCGTCCGGCGCCTTCGTCGCCCCGTCCCCGTCCCCGCCCTCGGCCGCGGGTGTCGGCGCCGGTGTGCGCTTCACCGTCATCGGGTGCCTCGCTTCGTGTACTTCTGGAGGGCCGCCGCGTCCTTCTTGGTCAGGATCTGCGGGCCCGTGAGGACCGGCTTGCCGCCACCGAGCATGTCGGCGTTGTAGCGGTACAGCCACATCAGATCCACGGCCTCGTACCCCTGGAGGTACGGCTGCTGGTCGACGGCGAAGCCGATCGAGCCGTCCTCCAGGCCCGCGGCGACCTGGTCGTTCAGGTCGAAGGTGTCGATCTCGGCCTCGCTGCCCGCGTCCTTCGCCGCCTTGGCGGCCGTGGCCGCGAAGGGCGCGCCGAGGGTCACGACGGTGTCGACCTTACTGTCCGACTGGAGCTTGGCCTCGACGGAGGACTGGACGCCCGGCATGTTCGTGCCGTCCACGTACAGGTCCTGAACCTTGCCGTCGAAGGTCTTGCGGACGCCGCGGCAGCGCTCCTCGTGGCCCACGTTGCCCTGCTCGTGCAGCAGACAGACGGCCTTCTTCCTGCCGCGCTTGTTCAGCTCCTCACCGACCGCCTCGCCCGCCATGGACTCGTCCTGGCCGATGTGGGTGAGCGCGCCGTACTCCTTGGAGACGTCCTGCCCCGAGTTGATCGTGATCACCGGGATGCCCGCCTCGACCGCCTTCTTGACGGCGCCCTTGAGCGCGTCGGGCTTGGCCAGGGTCACGATGAGCCCGTCCACGTCGTTGTCGATGGCGGCCTGCACGAGCTGCGCCTGCTGGCCGCCCTCCTTGTCGTGGGAGTACAGGAACTCGATGTTGTCCTTCGCGGCTGCCTGCTTGGCGCCGTTCTGGACGATGTCCCAGTACGTGTCGCCGTCACCGGAGTGGGTGACCATGGCCACCTTCCAGCGCGGCGTGTCCACGTTCGCCTTGCCCGAGGCGGCGGCGTTGCGCTCCTCCTCGGCGCGCTTGCCGCCGGTGCTGCTGCACCCCGCGAGGCTCGCGGCGATCACGGCCGCCATGACGGCCCCCGTCGCCCGTACCGTCGTCCGTACCGCCGCGCGTCCCCGGCGGCTCCGGCGGCCCTCACGTCCCGTGCGCCCCTTGTGAGCCGTACGGAACCTCTCCAGCGTGGACACGCGGTTCTGCCCTCTCGGTGCGGGTGCTTCGGCCGATCGTCCCGGTGATCGCTGCGGCCGTCCCTGACCCGATCACTCCCGATCTCCGCACAAGTATCCGTCACCGCTGCCAGGGGGGCCGTCACCGGGTCCCGCGCCCGGTGTACTTCTCCAGCTCCGGCACGTCCTCGCGCGTGACGATCTCGGGCCCGGTGAGCACGGGCTTGCCGCCGCCCAGCGCGTTGGCGTTGTAGGCGTGCAGCCACAGCGCGTCGACGGCCTCGTACCCCTGGAGGAACGGCTGCTGGTCCACGGCGAAGCCGATGCGTCCCGCCTTCATCTCCTTGACGACCTGCGCGTTCAGGTCGAAGGTGTCGATCTCCGCCTCGCTGCCGGCGCGCTCCTTCGCCTTGGCCGAGGTGGCGGCGAAGGGGGCGCCGAGGGTGAGGACCGCGTCGATGTCCTCGTCGGCCTGGAGCCTGGCCTCGACGGAGGACTGGACGCCCGGCATGTTCGTGCCGTCCACGTTGAGCGTCTCCAGCTCGCCGTCGAAGGTCTTCTCCGCGCCGGCGCAGCGCTCCTCCAGGGAGACGTTGCCCTGCTCGTGGATGACGCAGAGCACCTTCTTCTTCCCCCGCTCGCTCAGCTCCTCGCCGACCGCCTCACCCGCCACGGCCTCGTCCTGGCCGATGTGGGTGAGCGCGCCGAGCCCGGCCGAGAACTGGCCGCCGGAGTTGATGGTGACGACGGGGATGCCCGCGTCGACGGCCTTCTTGACGACGCTCTTGAGCGCGTCGGGCTTGGCCAGGGTGACGATGAGCCCGTCGACGTCCTTGTCGATGGCGGCCTGCACGAGCTGCGCCTGCTTGCCGCCCTCCTTGTGGTGCGCGTAGTCGAACTCGACGTTGTCCTTGCGGGCCGCCTCCTTGGCGCCGCTCTGGACGATGTCCCAGAACGTGTCGCCCTCCCCGGAGTGCGACACCATCGCGATCGTGAGCCGGGGCGTGCTGACGCCCTTGCCCCCGCTGCCACCGCCCTCGTCCTTGTCCTCGGCGCCCTTGCCGCCGGAACCGCTGCATCCGGTGGCGAGGAGCGCCGCTGTGGCCAGGACCGCCGCTGTACGTGCTGTACGCCGAAGCACCATGGCGGAGTTCTAGCGGGGCGCCATGACAGCGTCAATACTTTGTCCGAACATTCTCAACCGGGGGCCCGGCCGCCGAGGGCCGGGGCGCGTGCGGCGTCAGAACCCGCCGTCGAACCCGCCGCCACCACCGAAGCCACCGCCTCCGAAGCCACCGTCGAACCCGCCGCCACCGAAGCCGTCCCCGCCGTAGCCGCCGCCATCGTCCGCCCAGGCCGTGCCCGCGCCCATGGCGGAGCCGAGCATCGTGCCGATGAGCATGCCGGAGACCACCGTCGTGCCGTAGCCGCCGAAGAACCCTCCGGCCCACGGCCCGTACGCGGGACCCGCCTCCCAGTACGGACGGCGCCCGCCCGCCGTCTCGACGTGGCGGGCCATCGGCGGCTCGCCGCCGTCCAGCCGGGCCGCGTCGGCGGCGCAGACCGGGACGGGGCGCGGGGCGCCGCCCTCGGGGCTCCACTCACGGTCCTCGACGGACGGGCCGTGCCGGGGGTCGAAGAAGCAGGGCGCGCGGTGCTCGGGCAGGGGCTCGCCCGCGCGACGGGCGCGCAGCGTGGCGAGGGCGAACCTGCCGCCCTCCAGCGCACTGGTCACCTCCCGCACGTCGCGCGGCGTCCGCACCCGGGCCATGGCCGCCTTCGCCTCCTCGTAGGCGTCGAGGGCCGCGCCGTACTCCGCGACGAGCGCTTCGTTCTCCTCCGGCGAGGCGCCGCCCGGCGCGGAGGGTGCGAAGTCGAGCCGGTCCAGCTCCTCGCCGTAGGAGGTGACGTCCTCGTCCACCGTCGCCTTCACCCGCGCCAGCTCGGCCGCCTCCTCCCTGCGGGCGCGCACGGCGCCGCGGCCGACGAAGAGCACCGCCGCCGCCATGCCGCCGAGCAGCAGCACCCCGAGCACCATGCCCACGGCGCCGGACCCACCGGTGTCCGCGCGCCCGGCGCCGCCTGACGTGCCGCCCGCGCCCTCCCCGACGGAGGCGGCGGCGCGGTCGGCGAACCCCGTCAGCGCCGCGGCGTCCACCCCGCCGCTCCGGCGCTCGGTCTCGCGCGCCAGGTCCCGTGCCCTGTCACCCGGCATGAGCGAGGTATCGGCGGCGGCGCCGAACTGGTCGCCGAGCAGCACGCCGTAGACACCGGCGCGGCCCGTCGCCTCGCGGATGTCGGAGATGACCGTGCTCTGGTGGTACGCGGCGTCCTTGGGCAGCACCACGATGTAGACGGGCTCGCCCGCCGACCCGATGCGCTCGGAAAGGGCGCGCTGGCCGGCCGCGCCGAGCCGGCCGCGGGCGCCCTCGTCCACGTAGACGGGCCGCTCGCGCAGCGCCTTTCCGATCTCCTCGGGGGTGGCGGGGCCCGAGGCGCCGGGCGCGGCTCCTGCGGGGGCCGCCATGGCCAGCAGGGTGACGACGGCGAGGAGGAAGGTCACCAGGACCGCGAGGGGTCCCCCTCCGCGCGGGCGGTGGGTACGGGGCAGAACGGCGTGGAGTGCCATATCCCTATTATCCGCCTTGCGGGTCCCCTTCGCGGGGCTGCGGAAGGAAACGGGGGGTTGCCCCTTCGCCGGGTTGAGCCCCTTCACGGGGTGCGGGGTGAAGGCCACACGGGGTGCCCGGTTCTTGTAGGGGTGCGCCTGCTGTGGGTGCCCCTTGGGGGTTCGTTCGCGGCTGCGGGCCGGTGGCACGGGTTGTGCCCACCCGTCCCGCCAGCGGGACGATTGCCCACAACATTTGGCGTCGTCGCCTGGCGGGGGCGTCCCTGGGTGGCCCTTGGGGTTTCGTTGCCGGGCGCGGCTGTGTGGCTTCGGCGCGGCGTGTGGTGGCGGTGCGTTGCGGCTGGCGCCGCGTGATTCTTGGTTGCGACCGTGGATATGGGGTGCCTGTGTGGTGGGGGTCGGCGCCGCGCCGGGGTGTCTCCTCGGCGTGAAGGTCTCGTTGTCGCCTCTCGGCCGGTGACTTGCTCGTCCTGCGGGGACACCCCACCACGTCCCCTCCCGCCCGGTGGCCAACTCCCGGCCGGTGCCCCCTCCCGTTGTTCCCATGCTGTGTGCCCGCACCTGGCGGTACGGGCCCAGCCCCCACTGTTGTGGGCAATCGTCCCGCAAGGCGGGACGGGCGGGCACAACCCGTGCCACCGGGCCGCAGCACGCGAACGAAAGGCCAGGGGGCACTCGGTTAGGCGCACCCTGCGCCGGGGGTGTTGCGCGGGACGGTTGACCCGGGGAGTGGGGACCGTAGGTCCCGCGCTGGGGGCGTGGCGCCGCACGGCATGGAGTCGGCCCCGGCCGACCCGGAGTGGCAGTGGGCCACCGGCGGGACGGGGACGCGGTGGGGTGTCCCCGCAGGTCGAGACGAACGACGGCAGAAAGCCGAAAACGAAAGCTTCACGCCGAGGAGACACCCCACCGCGGCACCGGACACCCCCCACCCACACACCCCACACGGCCACCGGCACAAACCAAGAACCACGCGGCGCCAGCCGCGAACGCACCGCAACCACACACCGCGCCGAAGCCACCCACCCGCACCCGACCGGCGACGGCACGCCGGGCGACGGCGCCAAAACTGTTGTGGGCAATCGTCCCGCTGGCGAGGGGGCACCTCCCAGCGGTAGCTGGGGGAGGGTGGGCACAACCCGTGCCATCGGCCCGCAGCACGCGAACGAACCCCCAAGGGGCACCCACAGCAGGCGCACCCCTACAAGAACCGGGCACCCCGTGAAGCCTTCACCCCGCACCCCGTGAAGGGGAACCGGCTATGGGCGGACCAGGAGTTGGAACTCGAAGGCGTAGCGTGAGGCGCGGTAGAGGTGGGAGCCGTGTTCTACGGGGCGGCCCGTGTCGTCGTACGTGGTGCGCTCCATCGTGAGGAGCGGCGCCCCCTCGGGCTCGCCGAGCAGCTCACCCTCGTCCGCCCCCGCGGCCCGCGCCCCGACGGACTGCCGCGCACTGTGCAACGTGATCCCCTGCCCACGCAGCATCCGGTAGAGCCCCGTGGACTCCAGCGCGGTCCCCTCCGCGCCGAGCAGTTCCAGCGGCAGATGGTTGCGCATGTACGCCATGGGCTCGCCGTGCGTGAGCCGGAGCCGTTCGACGAGCCTGACCTCGGCCCCCTCGGCCACCCCGAGGGCCGCCCCGACCTCGGCCGTGGCCTCGACCGTGTCGTAGCGCAGCACCCGCGTCGCCGGACGCTGACCGGCCGCCTCCAGGTCGTCGTAGAGGCTGCTCAGCTCCAGCGGGCGCTTGACCTGGCTGTGCACCACCTGCGTGCCGATCCCGCGCCGCCGCACGAGCAGGCCCTTGTCGACGAGCGCCTGGATGGCCTGCCGGACGGTCGGACGGGAGAGGCCAAGCCGTCCGGCCAGTTCGATCTCGTTGCCGAGCAGGCTGCCGGGAGCGAGCTTGCCGCGCTCGATGGCGGTCTCCAGCTGCTGCGAGAGCTGGAAGTACAGCGGGACGGGACTGCTGCGGTCCACGCTGAACTGGAGGTCGACGGGATCATTCTTGGCCACGGGGGGAGCGTAGTGCCCCGGCGGTGCCACAGGAAGCGGCACGTTCGATTGTCAGGACAAAGCGTTGACAGCGCGCCTCGGGCCGGGCGAGCGTAGGTGTCATGCGCATCGGACTCATCGGAACCGGCCGGATCGGCGCCTTCCACGCTCGTACGCTCGCCGCGCACCCCGCGGTGACCGAGCTGCTCCTCGCGGACGCGGACGCCGAGCGCGCCGCGGAGGTGGTGTCCGAGCTCGGCGCGACGGCCACCGCCACGTCGTCGCCCGCCGGGCTGTTCGCGGCGCAACCCCACGCCGTGGTGATCGCCTCCGCCACCGCCTCGCACGCGGAGCTGATCACGGCGGCGGCCGGGCGGGGGCTGCCCGTCTTCTGCGAGAAGCCCATCGCCCTCGATCTGCCGGGAACGCTGGCGGCGCTGCGTACGGTCGACGCCGCGGGCGCCCTCCTCCAGATCGGCTTCATGCGCCGGTTCGACGCGGGCTACGCGGCGGCCCGTGAGGCCGTGCGCTCCGGCAGACTGGGGCGGCTGCACACCGTGCGGGCCGTCACCTCCGACCCGGCGCCGCCGCCCGCCGCCTATCTACCGCTCTCCGGCGGCCTCTACCGCGACTGCCTCGTCCACGACTTCGACGCGCTGCGCTGGGTGACGGGCCGCGAGGTGGTGTCCGTGTACGCGGCGGGCTCGGACGCCGGGCCCGGGATGTTCCGCGACGCCGACGACGTGGACACCGCCGCCACGCTCCTCACCCTGGACGACGGCACCCTGTGCACGGCCACGGCGACGCGCGTGAACGGCGCCGGATACGACGTGCGCATGGAGCTGGCGGGCGAGCGCGACCAGATCGCGGTCGGGCTCGACCCGCGCACCCCGCTGACCTCCGTCGAGCCGACGGGCGCGCCCGCGACCGACAAGCCCTGGCCGGGCTTCCTGGAGCGCTTCGCGCCCGCGTACGAGGCCGAACTCGCCGCCTTCCTCCGGGCCGTGCGCGGCGAGACCGCCAACCCGTGCGACGGCTACGAGGCGTGGGAGGCGCTGCGGATCGCGGAGGCGTGCGAGGTGTCGCGGCGGGAGGGGCGTGCGGTGCGGATCGCCGAGGTGGGGGTTGATCCGGGCTGATCCTGCTCGGGTCGGCCGCTCCGGTCGGGCCGGTCGTTCTCGTCGGCCCTCCCGCGCGGGCCGCGTTCACGCGACCCGGTGCGGCTGCCCGGCGGCAGCGGCCGAGGAGTGCGGTACGGGAGCCTCCGCGAGGCCGCGCCCGCCCCCGGCCCCGTCAGCCCGGTTCCGCCGGGCCGGTGCGCGTACGGACCGTCGCCGGAGCGCGCCGCCGGGTGAGCCGCGCGGACGGGTCACCCCTCGCCCGGCGCCTCCGGCACGTCAGGCACATCCGGCACGCACTCCAGCAGGCTGCCGCGCCAGCCCGCCTCCGTGGTGCGTTCGATGCGGAAGCCGCTGGAGGCGAGCAGATCGTGCCACTGCTGGGCCGTGCGCTCGTATCCGGGCAGCAGGAGGTTGATGTAGAGGTCGTACGCGGCGCGCCAGGCCGCGCCCTCCGCGTCGGGGCTGGAGGGCAGCAGCAGGTCGGCGACGAGCAGCCGGGAGTCGGGGCGCATCGCGGCGCGCACGGCGGCGAGGACACGCGAGGCGCGCTCGGTGTCCCAGTCGTGCAGGACCCGTACGAGCAGATAGACGTCCAGTCCGTCGGGGACCTCGGTGAAGAAGTCGCAGGGCGTCAGCACGCAGCGGTCCTCCACACCGGCCTCCGTGAGGACGGGCCCTGCCGCGTCCAGCACGTGCCGCTGCTCGCACAGCCAGGCCGTCAGGTGGGGGTGGCGCACGAGGAGTTCGGCCAGCAGCCTGCCGGTTCCGCCGCCGACGTCGGCGACGGTGCGCGAGACGCGCCAGTCACGGTCGAGGATGCCGTCCCGCAGCCCGCTGACGGAGACGTTCATCGCGGCGTCGAAACGGGCCCCCGCCTCGCGGTCCTCGGCGAGGTGGGCGAAGAACGGGCGCCCCTTGGCGGCCTCGAACGCGCTGCCGCCCCGCCCCGTGCGCACCAGCTCCGTCAGATGGGCCGCGGCGGGCAGCGCGTCGTCGCAGACGAACTGCACGTACTCGCGGATGCCGCCCTTGCTCCCGGGGCGCAGGCACGCGCCCACGCGCGTCAGCCCGAACCAGCCCTCCGGTGTCTCCTCCAGCACCCCGGAGGCGGCCAGGCTGAACAGCAGGCGCCGCATCGCGACGGGGTCGCAGCCGCAGTCGACGGCGAGGGCGCCGGCCGAACGGGGGCCTCTGGAGAGCAGCCCGGGGATGCCCAGTTCGATGGCGGTCCGCAGCGCCTGTGTCCGCACCGTTCCCATGAGCGAGTCCATGAGCAGGGCTTCGGGTGTCTCCATGTGTGCCTCCTGGCGCGGCGGACGGGCCGACGGGACCGACGGAACGGAACCGGCGGAGACGCGCCGGGCGGCGGTCCCCGGTGCGTACGCGCGGCGCGGGCGCCAGGTTCACCGAACCGTCACAAGTACACGTCACGTCCACATCCTTACCCGGCTCACCACGCGTCACCTGCGTCAGCGAGCGGTCACGGCCACCGGCGCGCCGACGCGGGCCAGGAGCTGGAAGATCTTCGCCGTGTGGGGGTAGGGCATGCGCGCGGTCAGCGCCAGCTCCAGCGCCTCCAGGTCCGCGAAGAAGGCGGGGTCGTGCTTGCGCGCGTCGTCGGTGATGTGGTCGTTGACCGTGCGGATGCCGCAGTGCTCGATGTCCGCGCAGCCGAGCGCCGTCATCAGCGGGACGATCTCCTCGGCCGTGTGCAGGGTGAGCGGGGTGTCGAAGGTGTCGCCGCGCGCGTGCCGCCGCCCGAGGGAGGCGAGCGCCGCCGCCGGGTCCAGGTCGCGTACGGCGTGGGCGAGGGGCGTGGCGTGACGGTTGAGTGCCATGACGGACAGGACACCGCCCGGCCTCACCAGCGGCACGGCCACACGCAGCGCGGGCGCGGGATCCTCCTGGTACTGGAGGAGGTTGTGGCACAGCACCACGTCGTAGGCGCGGCCGGTCACGGAGCCGGGGAGCCGGAAGACGTCGGCCTCGACGGTCTCCAGCAGCGCGGCGCTCCCGGCCTGCCGCGCGCGCTCGCGCGCGGCGGCGAGCATGCCCGGCGCGTAGTCGACGAGGGTGACGTGATGGCCGAGGCGGGCCAGCCGCAGCGCGTCACCGCCGTCAGCGCCCGCGAGGTCCAGCACGCGCACGGGGGCGTCGGCGGCGGGGTGGAGGTGGCGGAGGAGGTTGGCCTCGGCCAGCGTGTAACGCAGCCGCCCCCAGGGACTCTCCTGCCAGGCGCGCCAGGCTTCGAGCGCCGCGTCGAAGGTGCGGGCGGGGGCGGGGGGCGCGTCGGATCCGGAAGACGGGCCCGGAAACGAGAACGGGGCCGAGTCAGTCATCCTCGGGCCCCGCGAAGGTCTTGACCATGAAGATACAGGCGTCCGCGACGCGATGAGTCAGGCCCGACCCGTCCTCGTAGGACCAGCAGTCGAGATAGGGGACGGACGGACGGTAGCCGAGCCGCTTGTAGAGCGCTTCGGCGCGGGGGTTGTTCTTCTCGACGCCGAGGCCGACGCAGCCGCAGCCACGGCGTCTCGCGAGTCTCTCGGCCGCCGCGATCAGTCCGGTGCCGACGCCCTGGGAACGCAGGGTCCCCGGCCAGTCGGCCAGGCCATTGATCTCGGGGCAGCCCGGATGGGCCGCTCTGATCTCGGGGGCCGCGCATCCGTCCCAGCGCACCTCGCAGCATCCGACGGGCACCAGGTCCCGCCAGGCCACCAGAAAAGTGCTGGTCCCCGCGCTGTGGCGGGCGTAGCGGACGGCGTGGTGCGAGGTGGCGCCCGAAGACGGCATGTGCTCGTCGAGCAGTACGAGGTCTTCTTCCCGGCACTCGCTGATCCTCATTCGCCTCACCCTAAAGACCTCGCGGTGCGCCGTGCGGGCCGATGCCTCTGCCCGTGCGGCAATTCCGAGATTCGCGAGGGCAGAGCGGGGCATTACGGCCACGGCGCGCGGGGCGCTGCGCTGTGCGGTTCGGCGTTTTCGGGGTTGCCCCGTTCGTCGGGGGTGTTGCGCGGGACGGGTTCCCTTCGCGGGGTGCGGAAGGAAACGGTGGGTTCCCGCTTCACGGGGGTGTTGCGCGGGACGGTTGCCCTGTGAGGTGGGCACTGTAGGGTCCCGCGCTGATTTTTGCGCTGCTGCACGGGGCGCTGCGCTGTGGGGTTCGCCGTATTCCGGGTGCGGGTGGGTGGCTACGGCGCGGCGTGTGGTTGCGGTGCGTCGCGGCTGGCGCCGCGTGATTCTTGGTGCCTGCCGGTGGCCGTGTGGGGTACGTGTTCTTGGGTGTCCGGTGCCGCGCCGGGGTGTCTCCTCGGGCGGCGACAAGTGCGGGTCTCGTTTACGGGTTTCCCCCGGCACTCGTCGCCACCACTTGCGGGGACACCCCACCACGCCCCCGTCCCGCCGGTGGCCCACTGCCACTCCGGGTCGGCCGGGGCCGACTCCATCACGTGCGGCGCCACGCCCCCAGCGCGGGACCTACGGTCCCCACTCCCCGGGCCAACCGTCCCGCGCAACACCCCCTTGGCAGGGTGCGCCTAACCGAGTGCCCCCTGGCCTTTCGTTCGCGTGCTGCGGCCCGGTGGCACGGGTTGTGCCCACCCTCCCCCAGCTACCACTGGGAGGTGCCCCCTCCCCATGCGGAACGCCTGCCCACAACGGTGGGGGCGGAGCCCCTCCGGTACGGCACCGGTCCACAGCATGGGAACAAGCGGAGGGGGCACCGGCCGATAGTTGGCCACCGGGCGGGAGGGGACGTGGTGGGGTGTCCCCGCAGGACGAGCAAGTCACCGGCCGAAAGCCGAACACGAGACCTTCACGCCGAGGAGACACCCCACCGCGGCGCCGACCCCCACCACACAGCAACCCCACACGGCCACCGGCACAAGCCAAGAACCACGCGGCGCAAGCCGCGAACTACAGATCCACACGCCGCGCCGAAGCCACCGGCCCGCGCCCGGCAACGGAACCCCAAGGGCCACCCAGGGACGCCCCCGCCAGGCGACGGCACGCCAAAGTTGTGGGCAATCGTCCCGCAAGGCGGGACGGGTGGGCACAACCCGTGCCACCGGACCGCACCACGCGAACGAACCCAAAGGGGCACCAGCCAAGGCGCACCCCCACAAGAACCGGGCACCCCGTGAAGCCATCACCCCGCACCCCGTAAAGGGGCACACCAGCGTGAAGGGGCAACCCCCCGTTTCCTTCCGCACCCCGCGAAGGGGAACCGCAACACCCCCTACGCGAACCGGATCGGCAAGCGGCGGGGGCCGCGGATCAGCATGCCGGGGCGCCAGATGAGGGCGTCGGGGTGGGTGTCGAGTGCCAGGTTGGGGGCGCGGTTCAGGAGCGTGGCGATGGCGGTTCGCGCCTCGAGCCGGGCGAGCGGCGCGCCGAGGCAGAAGTGGATGCCGTGCCCGAAGGCGACGTGGCCCCGGGTCTCGCGGCGGATGTCGAACCGGCCGGGCTCGGGGAAGCGCGCGGGGTCGTGGTCGGCGTCGGCGAGGACGGGAAGCACGAGGGCGCCACCGCCGGGGATGACGGTGCCGTCGATCTCCACGGGGTCGAGGGTGAAGCGGTAGGTGGGCGTCTCCACGGGGCCGTC
The DNA here is from genome assembly GCF_053611545.1 of Streptomyces sp. NPDC054796. Classification (NCBI taxonomy): domain Bacteria; kingdom Bacillati; phylum Actinomycetota; class Actinomycetes; order Kitasatosporales; family Streptomycetaceae; genus Streptomyces; species Streptomyces sp. NPDC054796. Next base: position 24,067 of record NZ_JBSHAO010000051.1, read on the forward strand.
GAAGCGGAGCATTTCCTCGACCGCGTTGTCGATGAGCGACGGGTCTGCGCGGAGCGCGGCAAGCTGCTCGGGGTGCGTGAGGAGCGCGAGGACACCGTTGGCGATGAGGTGCACCGTGGTCTCGTGTCCCGCCACCAGCAGCAGCCAGGCCATGCCCAGGAGTTCGGTGGACGAGAGCGTGTCGCCGTCCTCGTCGGTCGTGCGTATGAGCCCGCTGAACAGGTCGTCGCCGGGCTCGTCGCGGCGGCGCTCCACGAGGGCCGCCAGATACGCGTCGGCCGACTCCTTCGCCGCCGCGGCCCTGCCCATCGTCGCGGGCGTGGCCGTGAGGATCGCCTCCGTCCAGCCGCGGAAGCTGTCGCGGTCGAGGAAGGGCACGCCGAGGAGTTCGCAGATGACCGACATCGGGAGCGGGAAGGCCAGCGCGTCCAGCAGGTCGGCGCGCCCGTCGGGACGGGCCAGCATCGCGTCGAGGAGTTCGTCCGTCATCTCCTGGACGCGCGGGGCCATCGCCTCCACGCGCCGGGCGGTGAACTCCCGTGCCACGAGCTTGCGCAGCCGCGTGTGCCGGGGCGGGTCGGAGACGAGCATGCTGGTGCCGGAGGAGAGCTTCTCCAGACCGAGGTCCGACGAGGCGTGCGCCCAGTTCTTGGAGAACCGGTCGTCGTTCAGCGCGGCGCGCGCCGCCTCGTGGCCCAGGACGAGCCAGGCGTCGGTGCCCTCCGGGATGCGGACCCGGTGCACGGTGCCGCGCTCGCGCAGCCACGCGTAGACGGGGTACGGGTCCCTGGTGAACAGGTCGCCCAGCGCGTCCAGATCGAGCACGCCGTCGGTGCCGGTCGCCGCCGCGATGGCGTCAGCGAGGGGGCCGGTGCGGGCGCCGTCGGGGGTGCCCGGGGGAGCCGCCACGGGGGCGGGAGTCGTCGGGTGCGGTGCGGCGTCCGGCGCGGCGGTCGCCTGTGTCCCGTCAGTCATGCGTGCGATCGTACGGGCGCCGCCGCACGTCAATACCGTTATCCGGCCAGGGGTTCGACGGCGCTCGGCCCCGGCCGAACACGTCAAAGCACACCGGGCGCACCGAGCGCGTCGAGCAGCTCGCGTTCCCGCGCCGCGCTCAGGCCGGCCCGGCGCGCCCGGTCCAGGCCCTGCGCCCGCTCCCAGCGCAGCGTGTCGGCCAGCAGCTCGGCGCGCGGCCTGTGCCGCAGCCCGGCGGCGCGTGCCGCGGCGCCCGTCCTGGCCGACATCCCCTCCCAGCCCGGCTCCACCAGCCACATCGGCAGCGACTCGGCCCCCATGTACTCGGCCACGCCGTGCGCCAGCAGCCACGCCGAGTCGGCGGGGACGACGGGCCCGGTGTGCCCGCCCACTTCGCGGGACAGCTCGGTCCACTCGGCGAACGGGAGGACGGGGCCGACGGCGTCGTACGTGCCGGTGGTCCCGTTCGCCGCCGCGTCGAGCAGCCAGGCGGCGAGGTCGCGCACGTCGACGGCCTGCGTCGGCATGTCCGGTACGTCGGGCACCAGCATCGGTCCGAGCGGGTCGCGTGCGGCGCGGGCCACCCAGTAGCCGGAGCGTCCGGTGTGGTCGCCGGGGCCGCCGATGAGCCCGGCGCGGGCGACGAGGAGGCGGTCGCCGACGGCGGCCTTCGAGGCTTCCTCGCAGGCGGACTTCGCCTCGCCGTACGAGGAGCGGTCCACTTCGCCGAGCGCGGTCGGGGCGAGGAGGGGCGTGGCCTCGTCGGCGCCCGGGGCGGCGTGGGAGGCGTAGGCGCTGATGGACGAGACGTAGGTCCAGTGCCGGGCGCGGGCGCCCAGCGCTTCGAGCGCGCCGCGCACGAAGCCCGGCTGCCACGACACCTCGACGACGGCGTCCCACTCCCGGTCGAGCAGCGGTTCGTACGCGTCCGGTACGCGACGGTCGGCGGGCACCAGCCGCGCGCCCTCCGCGACCTCGCCGCTCTCGCCGCGTGCCAGGCAGGTCACACGGTGACCGCGCGCGAGCGCCTGCCGGGACACCTCCCGGCCCACCCATGCCGTGCCGCCCAGTACCAGAATCTCCATGCGGGCCACTCAAGCACCCGGGACGCCGGGCGCCCTGCGGGTTCGCCGACAGCGGAGCCCGACGTGGGCGAGGCCGCGTGGACGAAGCTTCATGGACCGGGCTGCCGTCACCGCGCCCGGCCGAACGCCCCCGCCGACGCCCCCGTCAGCGACGCCTGCGGCGCGGGGTCACCGGAACCGCGTCCTCCAGGCGCTGGAGCAGTTCCGTGACGCGCTTGGACACGGTTTCCCTGTCGCCCTCCGCGAGGGCCGAGCCCATGCCCACCGCGACCGCTCCGGCGGCTATCCACTCCGGCGCCGTGTCCGGCGTGACGCCGCCCGTGGGCAGCAGCGCCGCCTGGGGCAGCGCTGCCCGTACGTCCTTGAGCCAGCCCGGGTGCTGGCCCGAGGCGGGGAAGAGCTTGAGCGCGTCGGCGCCCAGTTCCAGCGCGCGGACCATCTCCGTGGGGGTGGCCACGCCGGGGAAGACGGGGATGCCGTAGCGGTGCCCGGTGCGGATGACCTCGGCGTCGAGGCTGGGCGAGACGAGGAAGCGGGCGCCCGCGTCGACGGCCATGCTGGCGGTGGTCGCGTCCAGGACCGTGCCCGCGCCGATGACGGAGTCGTCGCCGGTCTCGCGGCGGAGGGTGCTGATGGCCTCCAGTGCGAAGGGAGTGGTCAGCGAGATCTCCAGGCTGGTGATGCCTGCGCCCAGCAGGATGTCGGCCGACGCCGTCGCGTGCTCGTAGCTGTCGCTGCGGACGATGGCGAAGACGCGCTGTTCCAGCGCGACGCGGGTGATCTCCCAGCGGTACACGGCAGTTCGCCGCCTTTCTTGTCGCCTGCTCGGTTCCCGGGCCAGTGCTCGTGCCTGTGTCGGTGCCAGTGCCTGCGCTTGTGCCGGTGCTCGTGCTTGTACTTGCTACTTGTGCGCGTACTCGTTACGTGTGCCTGTGGTGCGGTGCCGCTCGGCCGACGCCGCTCCGCCGCTCGCGCGCCCGGCACGTACCGCGCCGCCGCGCGGCGGTGCGGTACGTGCGTCGCGCCGTTCCTGGGTGGTGCCTGCGGTGGTGGTGCCGGTCCGTAAGCGGTGCCCGTCGTGGCGGGCCGTTCAGCGGTGCACGGTCTCGCCCCCGCGGGTGAGGGAGGCCAGGGCGCGGTCGCGTGCCGAGGCGGTGGGCAGGCCGTCCGTGTCCGAGGGCGCCTGGACGACGAGCGCCGCCACGCACGCCGCCTCGGCCAGGGAGCGCTCGGGCGGCAGCCCGCGCAGCCAGCCGGAGAGCCAGCCCGCGGCGAACGCGTCGCCCGCGCCGACGGGATCGGCCACCGGGACCTCGAAGGCCCGCTGCGTCCACTGCCCGTCGTGGTCCATGGTCACCGCGGAGTGGTCGCGGCGCTTGACGACGACCGTGCGGGCCCGGCCCAGGTTGAGCAGCGCCTTCGCCGCCTCCTCCGCGCCGCCGCCCAGCAGCAGTTCCAGCTCGTCCTCCCCCGCGAGGACGAGATCGGCCTCCCTGAGCAGCGGGCCCACCGTGCGGATCCACTGGTGGTCGGTGCCGAGCTTGCGCCGCACGTTCGGATCGAAGGAGACCGCGGCGCCCGCTTCTCTGGCCCGCTGGATCAGCGCCCATGTGGCCTGCGCGGCGGACTCGGACAGCATCGGGGTGATGCCCGTCACATGGACCACCCGCGCCCCTTCCAGCGCCTCGGCCCTGACATGGGCCGGTGCGAGGAGGGAGGCGGCGGAGCCCGAGCGGTAGTACTGGACGTCGATGGGGCGCCGCTCGTGGCTGTCGCGCAGCAGCAGCCCCGTGGGGGCCTCGGGATCCATCTGGGCGCAGGAGACATCCACGCCGTCGGCCCGCAGCTCCCGCATGACGGCCTCCCCCGCCGGATCGTCGCCGACACGGCCGATCCAGCGGGCCCAGTGCCCGAGACGGGCCAGTCCCTGCGCGACGTTGGACTCGGCACCGGCCACGGAGCGCCGGAAGGAGACCGCGCGGTCCAGCGGCATGCCGGGTTCGGCCAGCATCAACAGCATGGCCTCACCGCAAGTAACCGCCTCCGGTCCGTTTACCACCGGTATCTCCCCACATCTGCCCGCACGGCATCACTCTCTGTAGGTAACGTTACCCGCTCAGGCCGACAAAGCCACCCCCGGGGGCACTTCCTCCCGCATCCAGAAAGCGGAGCAGCGGCAGTGTCGCCGCTCCGACGGTCACCGCGTCCGGCCCCAGGCGCCCCAGTTCGATGGCCGTACGCGCCGCCGGATACCGAAGAGCGTACGCTCCCGTCGCCTCCCGCACCGCAGGCAACAGCCGTGGCCCGAGCAACAGTCCCGCCCAGCCGCCGAGCACGATGCGTTCGGGGTTGAAGAGGTTCACCAGGTCGGCGAGGCCGGCGCCCAGGTACTCGGCGGTCTCGGCGAGCACCCGCTCCACCGCTGCCGCGCCCTCCCCCTCGGTCGCCAGGAGCCCCGCGAGCGCCGTCTCCTCGTCGCCCTCCAGCGGGCTGCCGCCCGCCTCGCGCCAGCGCTCCAGCACAGCTCCGGCGCCGACGTACGCCTCCAGGCAGCCCAGCGCGCCGCAGCGGCAGCGGCGGCCCCGCACGTTCAGCACCGTGTGGCCCCACTCGCCCGCGCTGCTGGCGGCGCCCCCGTAGGGCACGCCGCCGGTGACCACGCAGGCGCCGACGCCCAAGCCGAGCAGGGTGATCACGGCGTCGCGCGCTCCCCGTCCGGCGCCGAACCACATCTCGGCCTGGCCGAGGGTCTTCGCGCCGTTGTCCACGAGCACCGGCACCTCACGGGGCAGTCCGGCCGCCGCGCGCAGCAGCGCCTCCAGGGGCACCGCGTCCCAGCCGATGGTCTGGGCGTGCACCAGCGCGCCGCCCTCGGGGCGCTGTTCGGCGATGCCGGGGACGCCGACGCCGATCCCCAGCAGCCTGCTCAGCGGGGCGGCGCCCCCGGCCGCCACGCCCCCCGGCCCGCCCACGTCCGCCCCCTCGTCCACGCCCGCGCCTGCGAGCACCTCGCGGAGCCCGTCGGCGATGAGGCGGACGACGAGCGCCACGTCGTGTCCGCCGTCCTCCAGCGGGAGTTCGCCGCGGGCGACCTCAGCGAGCGTCAGGTCGAACAGCTCGACGCGCACCCGCGTCTCACCCACGTCGACGCCGATGAGGTACGCGCTGTGCGGGGCCACCCGCAGCAGGGTGCGGGGACGGCCGCCGTCGGACTCGACGGAGCCCGCCTCCTCCAGCACGCCCTCGGCGAGGAGTTCGGCCGCCACATTGCTGACGGACCCGGAGCTGAGGCCCGTCCCCTGTCCCAACTCCTGTCTGCTGAGGGGCCCTTCGAAATACAGATGGCGCAGCAGCGCCGCCCGGTTGGTGCGCCGCAGGTCGCGCACCGTGCGTTTGTTCCGTTCTGCCATGTGGCTCCCTCCCGCACCGAACCTACCTCTGTCAGAAGTCTTGACGGGCTCTTCTCTCACTACTTAACTCACGCCGTGAATTAAGCCGGGCGACCATTCAGAGGTCGAACGCAGCCGCCTCGGAGAGGGGCCAACTGACCATGCGCACCAGTCGAGTCCGTACCGCCGCACGCACCGCGCGCGCCACCCGCACCGTCCGTACCGCACGCGCCCCGCGGACCGCACGCGCCTCGCGGACCGCCGCCGTCGGTGTCCTCGCCGTGGCGCTCGCCGCCACCACAGCAGCCTGCGGGGGCGGCTCGACCACCGGCGGCGAGGAGGGCAGCAACGAGAACCCCAAGGAGCTGACCTACTGGGCCAGCAACCAGGGCGCCAGCATCGAGCACGACAAGAAGGTGCTCACCCCCGAGCTGAAGCGTTTCGAGAAGCGAACGGGCATCAAGGTCAAGCTGGAGGTCGTCCCCTGGGACAGCCTCCTGGACCGCATCCTCGCCGCCACCTCCTCCGGGCAGGGCCCCGATGTCCTCAACATCGGCAACACCTGGTCGGCCTCGCTCCAGGCCACCGACGCGCTGCTCGCCTGGGACGAGAAGAACCTGAAGAAGATCGGCGGCGGCGACCGCTTCGTGCCCTCCGCACTCGCGGCGACGGGCGCCGAGGGCAAGCCGCCGGCCGCCGTGCCGCTGTACTCGCTGGCCTACGGCCTCTACTACAACAAGAAGATGCTCAAGGACGCGGGCGTCGACGAACCGCCCGCCACCTGGGACGAGCTGGTCGAAGCGGGCGAGAAGCTCACGGGCGACGGGCACTACGGGCTCGCCGTCGAGGGCGGCAACCCCGTCGAGAACGCGCACCACGCCTTCGTCCTCGGCAAGCAGCACGGTCACGACTTCTTCGACGCCTCGGGCAAGCCCGACTTCGACTCGCCCGCCGCCGTCAAGGCCGTCAAGCAGTACATCGACTTCCTCGCCGCCGACGGGATCGCGGCCGAGGGCAACGCGGAGTACGCCAAGAACGAGTCGGTCAAGGACTTCGCCACCGGGAAGGCCGCCATGCTGATGTGGCAGGCAGCCGCCACCTCGCTCAAGTCGCACGGGATGAAGCCCGACGAGTACGGCGTCGCGCCCATCCCCGTCCAGTCTGAGGGAGCCACCGGGGAGCGCGCCGTCAACTCGATGGTCGCCGGGATCAACCTGGCCGTCTTCAAGAACACCGACAACATCGACGGCGCCATGAAGTTCGTGAAGTTCATGACCTCGGACGAGGAGCAGCGCAAGCTCAACGCGACCTACGGCGCCGTCCCGCCCGTCGAGGCGGCCCAGGACGACCCGGCCTTCAGCACCCCCGACCTCAAGGTGCTGCGCGAGACGCTGGCCTCCTCCTCGGCGCCCCTCCCCCAGGTCGCCGACGAGTCCAAGTTCGAGACGCTCGTCGGCACCGCGATGAAGGAGCTGTTCGCCGACGCGGCGGCCGGGCGGAAGGTCACCACCGGCTCCGTGCAGGAGCGGCTGACCAAGGCCCAGCAGCAGATGAAGAAGTGAGGAAGCGCAGCCGATGACCGCGCTCAGCCCTCCCCGTACTCCCCCTGACACGCCACCCCCCACAGGCGGCAGGCCCTCCCGGCGCACCCGCCGCACCCGGCGCGGGCACCTCCTGCCCGACCGGGTGCGCCGGGCGGGGCTGCCCTATCTGCTGCTCCTGCCCGCGCTCCTGCTGGAGATCCTCATCCACCTGGCGCCGATGGCCGTCGGCGTGCTGATGAGCTTCCGTGACCTGAGCCAGCAGTACATCCGCAACTGGGGCGCGGCCCCGTGGGCGGGGCTCGACAATTTCCGCATCGCCGTCGACGTCGACGCGCCCGTCGGCCAGGCCCTGCTGCACTCCTTCGCCGTCACCTGTGCCTTCACGGTGCTCGCCGTGGGCCTCGCCTGGCTGCTGGGGGTGACGGCGGCGATCCTGACGCAGGACGGGTTCCGGGGGCGCGGGGTGCTGCGCGCCGTGTTCCTGACGCCGTACGCGCTGCCGATCTACACCGCCGTCATCACCTGGTCGTTCATGCTCCAGCGGGACAACGGCCTGGTGAACCACGTCCTCCACGACCAGCTCGGGGTGACGGACTCGCCGTCCTTCTGGCTGATCGGGGACAACAGCTTCACCGCGCTCGTCGTGGTCTCCGTGTGGCGGACCTGGCCGTTCGCTTTCCTGATCCTGACGGCCGCGCTCCAGAACATCCCGCGCGACCTGTACGAGGCGGCTCAGCTCGACGGGGCCGGGATCTGGCAGCAGATCCGCCAGATCACCCTCCCGTCGCTCCAGCCCGTCAACCAGGTCCTCGTCCTGGTCCTCTTCCTGTGGACCTTCAACGACTTCAACGTGCCCTACATCCTCTTCGGCAAGTCGGCGCCAGAGGCGGCCGACCTCATCTCGGTCCACATCTACCAGTCGTCCTTCGCCACCTGGGACTTCGGCTACGGCTCGGCCATGTCCGTCCTGCTGCTGCTGTTCCTGCTCGTGGTGACGGCCGCGTATCTGCTGGTCACGAACCGCGGCGGCCGGGGAAGGAAACAGGATGCCTAGGCTCTCCACCAGCCCCGCCGACGGCCGCGTCGGCCACGGCGGCCACCCGTCGCCCACCGCGCCCCCGGCCGCCTTCGTGTGGACCCGGCGGATCGTGCTGACGCTGCTCACGGTCTTCGCTGTCACGCCCGTCTATGTGATGGTCAGCAGCTCCCTCAAGCCCCTGGAGGACGTCTCCGGCGCCTTCCGGTGGATACCGAGCGGGCTCACGCTGCGCCCGTACATCGACATCTGGGACACCGTCCCGCTCGCCCGCTACTTCCTGAACTCGCTCATCGTGGCGGGTGCGGCCACCCTGTGCTCGGTCGTCATCGCGACGTTCGCCGCCTATGCCGTCAGCCGCTACCGCTTCCGGGGCAAGCGGGTCTTCACCGTGACCATCCTGTCCACGCAGATGTTCCCCGGCATCCTCTTCCTGCTGCCCCTGTTCCTGATCTTCGTCAACCTCGGGAACGCCACGGGCATCGCGCTCTACGGCTCGCGCGGCGCGCTCATCCTCACCTACCTCACCTTCACGCTGCCGTTCTCCGTGTGGATGCTGATCGGCTACTTCGACTCCATCCCGCGCGACCTCGACGAGGCGGCCCTCGTGGACGGCTGCGGCCCGGTCGGTGCGCTCTTCCGCGTCGTCGTACCGGCCGCCGTGCCGGGGATCGTCGCCGTCGCCGTGTACTCCTTCATGACCGCCTGGGGCGAGGTGCTGTTCGCCTCGGTGATGACGAACGACACGACCCGCACCCTCGCCATCGGCCTCCAGGGCTACGCCACCCAGACGCAGGTCTACTGGAACCAGGTCATGGCCGCCTCGCTCGTCGCCAGCGTGCCCGTCGTCGCCGGGTTCCTGCTGCTCCAGCGCTATCTCGTCGCCGGTCTCACCGCCGGGGCCGTCAAGTGACCCGTACGGAAAGGAACTCCGTGTCCGACCCCTCCGCCTCCGTCCCGCCCGCCCCGTCCGCCCGGCCCGCGCCGCCCGCCCTGAGCGCGCTTCCCGCGGACTTCCGCTGGGGCGTGGCCACCGCCGCGTACCAGATCGAGGGCGCGGCGGCGGAGGACGGCCGCTCACCCTCCATCTGGGACACCTTCTCCCACACCCCCGGCAAGGTCGCGGGCGGCGACACCGGCGACGTGGCCTGCGACCACTACCACCGCTGGCGCGAGGACATCGCCCTGATGCGGGAGCTGGGCGTCGACTCCTACCGCTTCTCGATCGCCTGGCCGCGCGTCGTGCCCGGCGGCGACGGGCCCGTCAACGAGCGCGGCCTCGCCTTCTACGACCGCCTCACCGACGCCCTCCTCGAAGCGGGCATCACCCCCTTCCCCACCCTCTACCACTGGGATCTGCCGCAGGCGCTCCAGGACCGGGGCGGCTGGCCGGAGCGGGACACGGCCGAGCACTTCGCCGCCTACGCCTCCGTCGTCGCCGAGCGCCTCGGCGACCGCGTCAAGGACTGGGCGACGCTCAACGAGCCGCTGTGCTCCGCCTGGATCGGCCATCTGGAGGGCCTGATGGCCCCCGGCCTGACCGATCTGACGGCGGCCGTGCGTGCCTCGTACCACCTGCACCTGGGCCACGGGCTGGCGACGGCCGCGCTGCGCGCCGCCGTCCCCGGGGCACGCGTCGGCCTCGTCAACAACCTCACCCACTGCGAGCCCGCGAGCGACGACGAGGCCGACGTGGCCGCCGCACGCCGCTCCGACGGGCACACCAACCGCTGGTGGATGGACCCGGTACACGGGCGCGGCTACCCGCAGGACATGCTCGACCTGTACGGCGTGGATCTGCCCGAGCGCCCCGGCGACCTGGAGACCATCGCGGCGCCGCTGGACTGGCTGGGCCTGAACTACTACTTCCGCAACGTCGTCGCCGACGACCCCACGGGCCCCCTCCCCCGCGCCCGCCAGGTCCCGCTGCCCGAGGCACACCACACGGGCATGGGCTGGGAGGTCCACCCGCGCGGACTGACCGAGACGCTGCTGCGCATGACCGAGGACTACGGCGCCCGCTGCCTCTACGTCACCGAGAACGGCGCCGCCTACCCCGACACCGTCGGCCCCGACGGGCAGATCGACGACCCCGAGCGCACCCGCTACCTGGACCAGCACCTCGCCGCCTGCGCGGACGCGGTCGCCCAGGGCGCCCCGCTCGCGGGCTACTTCGCCTGGTCCCTGCTGGACAACTTCGAGTGGGCCTACGGCTACGACAAGCGCTTCGGCCTCGTCCACGTCGACTACGCGACGCAGCGGCGCACCGTCAAGGGCAGCGGGCGCCGCTACGCCGACCACGTCCGCGAGCACCGCAGGAGGGCGCGGCGCGCGGCGTGAGGTGCGTCCCGTCGCGACGGAAGGGACGCCGTCGCGGCGGGATCTCCCCGTCCCCCTCCCGTATGGAGGGCGGAAGCTCCATCCCCCACATGAAGGAGCCGCATCATGAGAAGGACGCAAGGAAGACACGGCAGACGGAAGCACCGGAGAACCGTCGCGCTGGCGTGTGTGCTGGCGCTCACGGCGGGAGGAGGCGTCCTGACCGCGCAGGCACAGACACAGGCACAGGCGGACGGCGCGAGGCCGTCGGCCGCGACGAGCGCCCAGGTGTGGATCACCACCCCGGACGGCGGCAAGCGCCTGGCCAGGGAAGCCGATCTGGCCTTCGACGGCACGCCGCAGCAGACCGACATCTCCGTGGACTCACGCGTGCGCGAGCAGGAGTTCACCGGCGCGGGCGCGTCCGTCACGGAAGCCTCGGCGCGGCTGCTGACGGGGCTGCCGCGGGGCGAGCGCGACCAGCTCATGGCCGACCTCTTCACCGAGGACGGCGAGGGCATCGGCCTCGACTATCTGCGCCAGCCCCTGGGCGGCAGCGACTTCGTCGCCGAGCTGCCCTACTACTCCTACGAGGACCAGCGCGGCTCCTTCTCCATCGCCCGCGACGAGAAGGAGATCCTGCCCCTGCTGCGCCAGGCCCGCTCCCTCAACCCCGGCATCCGGTTCATGGGTTCGCCCTGGTCGGCGCCCGCGTGGATGAAGGACAGCGGGAAACTGGAGGGCGGCAAGCTGAAGCCCGAGCACTACGGTGACTACGCCGACTACCTCGTCAAGGCGATCCGGGCTTACGGCGAGGCGGGCGTACCGCTGGAGGACCTGACCGTCGCGAACGAGCCCCTGTTCGAGACGACGTATCCGTCGATGGGCATGTCGGCGGCCGAGCAGGCGGACTTCTTCCGCGTACTCGACGGGAAGCTGACGGCCGCCGGCCTCGGCACCCGCCTCTTCGCCTACGACCACAACTGGGACCGTCCCGACTATCCACTCGACGTCCTGGCGGAGACGTCGGACATCGAGCGTGTTCAGGGCGCCGCCTTCCACTGCTACGGCGGGCAGCCCGAGGCACAGCGGCAGGTGCGGGACACGGGCGCGCGGGTCTTCTTCACCGAGTGCTCGGGGACCGACAGCGACGACGCGTCGCGGACCTTCGCCGACAGCCTCAAGTGGCAGACGGAGAACCTGGTGATCCGGAGCATGCGCGCGGGCGCGGAGACCGTCGTGCTGTGGAACCTGGCCCTCGACGGGAGGGGCGGGCCCCACTTCGGCAACTGCGGCACCCGCTGCAACGGCGTCGTGGAGATCGACGGCGGGAACGTCGCGAAGAACGCCGAGTTCTACACGCTGGGCCATCTGTCCCGGTTCGTCGACCGCGGCGCCCACCGCATCGCCTCCACGACCGAGGGGCCCGGCGGGGTGCAGAACGTCGCCTTCGAGAACCCGGACGGATCACGGGCCGCGGTGGTGCTCAACGCGACGGACAGCGCCCGCGCCTTCTCCGTCACCGAAAGCGGCAGGTCCCTGACGTACCGGCTCCCGGCGGGCGCCGTGGCCACGCTCACCTGGCCGGGGGCGCCCACCGGGGCATGAGGGGTGTGGGGGGTGGGGTGTGGGGGGTGGGGTGTGGGGGGTGGGGTGTGCGGGACGTGAGGGCTCAGCAGCCGTGGTCCACCAGGTCGAACGACTCGTAGTGGTCGGCCGTGTAGTAGTCCTCCTGCTCCTCCTCACCGGTCACGATGCGCCGGGCTCCGCGGTCGTCGGAGCCCGGCGTCTCGACGGTGTACTCGTGGTAGTAGCCGTCACTCTGGTCCGGGAGGATGCCCTCCCGGTTCTGGAAGACGGTGCCGTCCTGCGGGTACGGGTAGGGGCCGCCCTGCTCGATGAGGTCGAGCGTCTCGTGGGCCTCGGCGGGCAGTTCGTTGTAACAGATGCTGCCGACGTCGGCGGCGGAGACGCCGGAGGCGGCGGGCGCGGAGATCCTGGCGGGCGCGGGCGCCTGCTCGGCGGTGGCGGCTCCGGCGACGGCGGGTCCGCCGACGAGGAGGGCGGCGGCGAGGGCGCTGAGGGCACTGATGCGTGCGATTCGTGGGGGGAATCTCATGGCATCCATGGTGACGCGCGTAGATGACATGTCAACGCCAACTGCACGAATTTTCCCAGGAGTTCACATGGGGCACCCGGCTTGATGCGGCGCGCGGGGCGCCGCTCGCGGTCGCACACAGCCGGGGTCGGGGCCGGGGCGGGGGCCGTCGTCCGCTCACCGGACATGGGCCCCGCCCCCCGTGGACGCCCTCACTCCCGGCCCCCGGCCCCACCCTCACCCTCGCTCCCGTCGGCCGCACGCCGCGACCTCTCGACGATCTGCTGCAACGCCGCCGCGTGCGCCTCCAGCGCCGCCCGCCCGCCGTCGCTGAGCTGCACCCAGGTGCGGGGCCGCTTGCCGACGTACCCCTTGCGCACCTCGACGTAACCGTGCCCCTCCAGCGTGCTGATCTGCTTGGACAGAGCGGAGGGCGACAGTCCCGCCGACTCCCTCACCCACCCGAACTCGGCCCACTCGGCCCCCGCGAGCAGCGACACGATCGACAGCCGGGTGGGGTCGAGCAGGACCGGGTCGAAGTCAGCGTGCGCCATTGACGGCGCTCTTCCCCGTACGGCCACCGGGCGCGGCGCCCGACAGCAGCGCCCGCTGCCAGGCGGGACCGAAGACCGCCAGCGAGGCGCCGGCCACCGCGCCGATCACGGTCCGCCAGTACGGCATGGCGAGGTGACAGTCCGGCTGCGCGAGCCGGAGGGCGAGGCCGGCCAGGAGTACGACGGCCACCGCGAGCAGCAGGTAGAGGCGGGGCCGCCAGGAGATCTCCTGCCTGCGCGGGCGGACGGGCCTGCCCAGCAGGGCCGAGCCACGACGGGTGTTGAGCAGTGCGACGTAGCCGAGGCCGAACACCCCGAGAGCGGGCGAGATCCAGGCCACGGCCGCCTCTCCGAGGAAGTCGGGAGACGCGAAGAGCGCGAAGAACACGACACCGGACAGCACGTACACCCACCGTGCTTCGGTGGCCGACCCGCGCATCTGGTTCCGGCGCTTTTCGATGTCCTCCAGTGAGCGGGCGGCTTCGTCCGCCGAGGGGAAGGAGCCGTCGGGAACGGATGGCATGAGTACCTCCACAAGATGCTGCGTGCTCCACCGAAACTACTTTCCTGAGAAGAAACTAGTTTCCCGGCGGCGGCTCGTCAACCCGGTCCCCGGCAGCACGAAGGGGCCCCTCCCCCGCGAAGCGGGAAAGGGGCCCCTTCTGTGCGAAGCGCGAGGGCTACGCGCCGAGTTCCTGATGGCGGGCCGCCACGCGGCGTGCCCCCTCGGCCGTCAGCGAGCCGTGTGCGCGCAGGCGCGCTATGCCGCCGTCGGGGTAGATGTCGAGACGGACATGGGTGACCGGCGGAGCCGCGTCGAGCAGGAAGCGGTGCACCGTGTCGGGCTGGAGGCGGGTGCGGGCCAGTAGCTCGACCCACTCGCCGTCCTCCCCGTCCTTGCCGACGAGCGCGGCCCACCCGGCCGAGTTGCCCTTGAGGTAGCCCGTGTCGATCTCGACGGCGCGGATCTCGGCCTGCCCTGCCAGCGCGTACCGGATCCAGTCGTTGCCCTTGTCGCGGCGGCGGCGCGTCTCCCAGCCGTCGTCCATCTTGCGGGAGCGGCCGGGCTGGATGGTGTTGGTGGCCGGTGAGTAGAAGCGGTCGGAGGCGTCCTCGACGGCGCCGCCGTTCTCCAGCGCGACCAGGTCGAACGTGCCGAGCGCCGCGAGCCACTCGGGGTCGGGCGCGACCTCGCCGTGGACGCGGAGGCGCGCGATGCCCCCGTCGGGGTGCTGGTTGACGCGGAGGTGGGTGAAGCGCTGTTCGGCGGTCACCTCGAAGCCGTTGGCGGCGTGGCCGCCGATGACGGTCCTGGGGACGATGACCGTCCACTTGACGTCGTCGGCGAGCAGTTCCTCGGGCGAGGGCGAGCCGGGGACCGAGGTGGCCTCGATGGACACGGCCTGCGGGTAGTTGCCGCGGAAGTGGGCCGTGTCCACGACGATGCCCCGGATGACGCCGGGCGCGCCGAGCCGCACGAGGGCCCAGTCGTGGTCCTCGTCCTTCGGGTGCGGCACGTCGGCCGAGACGCCGCGGCGGCGCCGGGTCTCCCAGCCGTCCATGATCTTGCCCTTGTGCCCGAAGTGCTCGGGGTCGAACTCGGCGCGCTCCGGCTTGAGGAGGTTCTCGCGCTCGGCGAAGAACTCGTCGTTCGCCGCGATCACGCCCGCGCCGAGCCTGCGGTCCGCGAGGTCGGCGAGGTGGGTGAAGGGCAGGTCGGCGCTGCGGTAGTCGGCGTAGGGGTCGCCGCCGCCGTACGGGTTCGCGTCACCGGTGAAGGTGGCGATGCCGGAGGTCCCCGGGGTGCCAGGGGTGCCGGAGGTCCCGGGGGTTCCGGTGGTCGCCGCGGTCATGCGCTGGTCCTCTCGATCAGTCGGCCGGTCTTGTCCGTCAGGCGCCCGTGCTCCGCGATGCGCTCTCCGCGCAGCCAGGTGGAGCGCACGACGCCGTGCAGTGTCCTGCCCGCGTAGGCGGTGACCCGGTTGCGGTGGTGGAGGCCCGCCGGGTCCACGGTGAAGGTCTCTTCGGGCGCGAGGACGGCGAAGTCCGCGTCCCGGCCCGCCTCGATGGCGCCCTTGTGCTCCAGGCCCGCGAGCCGGGCCGGGCCCGCCGACATCCAGCGCACGACGTCCTCCAGGCTCTGCCCGCGCTCGCGCGCCGCCGACCAGATGACGGGCAGGCCGAGCTGGAGCGAGGAGATGCCGCCCCAGGCGGTGCCGAAGTCGGGGGTCTTGAGGTCGGCGGTGCAGGGCGAGTGGTCGGAGACGACGCAGTCGATGGTGCCGTCGGCCAGCGCCTGCCAGAGCGCGTCCTGGTTCTCCCGCTCGCGGATGGGCGGGCAGCACTTGAACTCCGTCGCGCCGTCCGGCACCTCCTCGGCGGTGAGGGTGAGGAAGTGCGGGCAGGTCTCGACGGTGATCCGCACGCCCTCGCGCCGCGCGTCGGCGATCATCGGCAGCGCGTCGCTGGAGGAGAGGTGCAGCACGTGCACCCGTGATCCGTAGCGCTTGGCGAGGTCGATGAGCAGGCCGATGGCGTCGTTCTCGGCGGCACGGGGGCGGGAGGCGAGGAAGTGCTTGTAGGCGCCGCCGCCGCGCTGCGGGGCCGAGGCGAGGTGGGCCGGGTCCTCGGCGTGCACGATGAGCAGCCCGTCGAAGCCCGCGATCTCGGCGACGGCGGCCTCCAGCTCGGCGGCGGCCAGCTCGGGGAACTCCTCGACGCCCGAGGGCGACAGGAAGCACTTGAAGCCGAAGACCCCGGCCTCGTGGAGGGGGCGCAGGTCCTTGACGTTGCCGGGGATGGCGCCGCCCCAGAAGCCGGTGTCGATGTGCGCCTTGGACCGGGCGACCTCCCGCTTGACGCGCAGGTTCTCGACGGTGGTGGTGGGGGGCAGCGAGTTGAGCGGCATGTCGATGAGGGTGGTGATGCCGCCGGCCGCCGCCGCTGCCGTGGCGGTGTAGAAGCCCTCCCACTCGGTGCGGCCCGGGTCGTTGACGTGGACGTGTGTGTCCACGAGTCCCGGGAGCAGCACGTCGTCGCCGACGTCCTCCAGCCGTGCGCCCTGCGGCACCTCGGCGTCATGGGGGAGCACGGCCGCGATGCGTCCGTCGGCCACGGCCACGGATGCGGCGCGGGTGCCCTCGGGGGTGATGACGCGCGTCGAGCGCAGTACGAGCTGTGCGTCGGCCAACTCGGCCCCTCCTCCTGATGTCGCGCGCTGACGCCGCACGGCCGGTACGGCCACGGAGCGACGGGAGGGGGCCGCCGCTCGGTGCTGTGCTGCGTGCTCCTCGACGGCCGGTCCGCGTCGTCGTCCGGACGCGCCGTCCGAGCGCGTCTTCCGGAGGGTTTCTTCCGGAGTGCGGAATCAACTTTCTGTTGAGGGAGTCTTCACCTCCGCACCCGGCTCCGTCAAGACCCCCTTGGCCGCCGCCGGGTGCTCCGCCGCACCCCCTGAGCTGGGCCTCCCGCGAGAACGGCACCGCCGGGGACGGCTCGCCACCCTCGCTCCGGCACGGCGGGAGCACCGGAAGGCCGCTTTGGAGGTTTCCATAAGATGGAACTCGTATTTCGGATGAGGGATGTGCCAACAGCCACTGGTGCACGCGCGCCGAGGCCCCCGATCCGGCCCTTCATGGGGACAAACCGGCCGTGACCGGCCACAACGCTGCGCCGAGAGTCATGTGGCCCCCGATCCGGGCCGGTAGCATGCGCCACACCCGCAGGAAAGGAACGCGACGTGCCGTCGTCCGCCGAGCACAAGCCCACCACCTCAGCCGCCCCTGCCCCGACGACCGCCTCCACGGGCGGTGTCCAGTCACTGGAGCGCGCCTTCGACCTGCTGGAACGGATGGCGGACGCCGGGGGCGAGGTCGGCCTGAGCGAGCTGTCCAGCAGCAGCGGGCTCCCGCTGCCCACCATCCACCGCCTGATGCGCACCCTCGTCGCCTGCGGCTACGTGCGCCAGCAGCCCAACCGGCGCTACGCGCTGGGCCCGCGCCTCATCCGTCTCGGCGAGAGCGCGTCGCGCCTGCTGGGCACCTGGGCGCGCCCGTACCTCGCGCGGCTGGTCGAGGAGACCGGCGAGACGGCGAACATGGCGCTGCTCGACGGCGACGAGGTCGTCTACGTCGCACAGGTGCCGTCCCGCCACTCGATGCGGATGTTCACCGAGGTGGGGCGGCGCGTACTGCCGCACTCCACCGGTGTGGGCAAGGTGCTGCTCGCGCACACCCCGCCCGAGGAGGTGCGCGCACTCCTCACCCGTACGGGGATGCCCGCGGCCACCGAGAAGACGATCACCACGCCCGACGGCTTCCTGCACGCGCTGGAGCAGGTCAGGGACGCGGGATACGCGGTGGACGACAACGAGCAGGAGATCGGCGTGCGCTGCATCGCGGTCTCCGTGCCCGACTCCCCGACCGCCGCGGCGATCTCCATCTCGGGTCCAGCGGGGCGGGTCACGGACGCGGCGACGGACAAGTTCGTGCCACTGCTCCACGAGGTCGCACAGGACCTCTCGACGGCCCTGGCGAACACGAACGCCAATTCGGCCTGACCGGCCGGGCGGTCGGCGACGGGTGACAGCGTGCGCCACGGTCGGCACGGTGCGCGTACGGCCGACGGTTGACGACGCTCGACGGGGCCGGACCGCTCGGACCAGCCGGACGGTCGGCAGTTGACGGCCGCCGGACCGGCTGAACCGGCCGACGGGGCCGGACCGGTCGGCCGGTCGGCGGGCCTGGAGGTGCCGGACCCGCCATGTCCGTCGCCCGGCCGCCCGCAGCAGGCAGCAGACAGCAGACAGCAGACAGCAGGCAGCAGACAGCAGGCAGCAGGCAGCAGGCAGCAGACCGTACGGCGCTAGGGGTGTCTTCAACATGGCGTCGTCCGGCCGTTGGGCCGGGGGCCGCAGGGGGCACCTCCCGGCCCGGCAGGGCCTGGGGAGGGCTGCGCCGACGACCGACAACGCCGCGAGCGCGCGTGCGCGCCAGAGGCCGCGGCCCGGACGGGACGTCGACGGCACCTCCTACGGCACGGAGGCCGCCCCGTCGCCCCGCGAAGGGACCGTCAGCCGGTGCGCGGGGGCTCGCCGAAGAGTTCGACGGCGTTGCGCACGTCCGCGAGCGCGGCGGCCAGCGCGCTGACCGACCCGACCGCGGCGGCGACCAGAAGCAGCGACTGCCGCAGCCTCGTCACCTCGGGAACGCCCGCGCCCGCCATCGCACCGAGCGCGTCGAGCGCGTCCTCGGCGGCCTCTCTGTCGCGTAAGTCGGCGGGGTAGGAGTCCAGTTCACGCCGCAGTCTCGTCACGGCCCGGCCCAGCTCGGAAACCCGCGGGTCCACCGCGCTGTCCGTGACCGTCCCCTGCTCCGCAGCGCCGCTGCGCACCACTGCTCGTTCCCCCCACACCGGGACCGTTCCCCTCTCCTCGCGACGACGGGCCGAACGCCCGCCACAGTAAACGCCACTCTCCGCGCATCACGCCACACGGAGGGCAAGATTCACGGCGTGATTTGTGCCTCGGGCAACAAAGGCAACCAGACTTCACCAGTTCACCTCAGGCACTCCGCCGAGGCGCGATGCCATGAGGTATGCAGGAGCCATGACGGACACGAACGGGACGGCGCCGCTGGTCGCAGGGCTGCTGCTCGCCGCCGGAGGCGGGCGGCGGCTCGGCGGCAGGCCGAAGGCGCTGCTGCCGCACCACGACCGACCGCTGGTCGAGCACGCGGTGCGGGCACTGCGCGACGGGGGCTGCGACACGGTGCACGTCGTACTGGGCGCGGCGGCGCGCGAGGTGCGGGAGCGCGCCGCGCTGGAGGGCTGCGTCCTGCTGGACAACCCGGACTGGGCCGAGGGCATGGGCGGTTCGCTGCGCCTCGGCCTCGGCACCCTCGCCGCCACGGGCGCCGACGCGGCCCTGGTCTCGCTGGTGGACCAGCCGGGGGTGGGCGCGGAAGCGGTCGCCCGCGTCCGTGCCGCGTACCGCTCGCCCGGTTCGCTCGCCGCCGCCGCGTACGGGGGACGGCGCGGGCACCCCGTCCTCGTCGGCGCCGGGCACTGGGCGGGGGTGGCGGCGGGCGCCGCCGGTGACCAGGGGGCCCGCGCGTATCTGCGGGAGCACGCGGACGCGCTCGCGCTGGTGGAGTGCGGTGACATCGCCGACCCCGGCGACATCGACACCCCGGAGGACCTGTCGCGGCTCGGCGGCCCGTGAGCCCCGCACGGGCGGACGCCCCCAAGGGCGGCGTCGGCGTCAGCGCCCGCGGCGGCCCCGGCCCGGCTCGGCCTCACGGTCCCGGCCGGCTTCCCCGTCGCGCCCGGCCTCCGCGTCCCGCCCCTTCGGCGCCCGCCGCTTGCCGCCCCCGGCGCGCATCGCCCGCAGCACGACGAAGGCGACCACCGCGAGCACGGCCACCCCGAGCACGACCTTGGAGTACAGCCCCACGTACTCGGTGATCCGGTGCCACTGCGCGCCGAGCCCGTACCCGGCGAGGATGAAGATGCTGTTCCACAGCAGGCTGCCGAGCCCCGTCAGCACCAGGAACACGGTCAGCCGCATCCGCTCCACGCCGGCGGGAACCGAGATCAGGCTGCGGAAGATGGGGATCATGCGCCCGAAGAAGACCGCCTTGGTGCCGTGCCGCGCGAACCACGCCTCCGTCTTCTCGATGTCCGAGACCTTCAGCAGCGGCAGCTTCGCCGCCAGCGCGACGGTGCGCTCCCGGCCGAGTACCGCGCCCACCCCGTAGAGGGCGAGGGCCCCGACGAGCGAGCCGACCGTCGTCCAGATGATCGCGGCAACCAGGCTCATCCCGCCCTTGTGCGCGGTGAAGCCCGCCAGCGGAAGGATCACTTCGCTGGGGAGCGGCGGGAAGAGGTTCTCCAGCGCGATGGCGATACCAGCGCCGACCGCGCCCAGAGAACTCATGAGGCCGGTGGCCCATTCTTCGATCATGCGGCAAGCCTAAGAACCCCGGCTGTGCGGCGCCAAAGTGCTCTCCGTACATTCCCTGTGCGGCCGACCGCAGCCCCGGGGTGCGGAGAACCGCAGTACGCGCGGGCGGCACGCGCCGCTAGCGTGACGGCATGCGAGGAGTGCTGCGCCGTGGCGCGATGACCGCGGCCGGTGTGGCGACAGGGACCGCGACGGCCGTCGTGGAGCTGGTCTTCCTGCTGGTCGTGGGGGTCTCCTGGCTGCCTCGGCGGGCCGTGCCCGCGCCCGTGCTGCGCGGCGCCGAGCGGCTGGTGCGCCTGGAGCGGCGCAGGCTGGCGCGCTACTTCGCGGTGGAGGCGGGCTCGGACGAGGCACCGGCGCGTGCGCTGCACTACCTCGCGGCCCGCTGGACGGCGGGGCTGCTCGGCGGCCTGGTGCTGGCCACGGTCGTGGCGGGCGCGCTCTACGGCACCGTCCTCACCTGGGTGTGGATCTTCTCCCCCGTCGACGACCCGTGGACGCTGGTCTCGTCCGACGTCGGCGGCCTGTTCCTGCTCTTCCTCGGCGTGCAGGGCATGTACGCGGTGGTCTCGCTGGAGGACCGTCTCGCGCGGCGCTTCCTGGGGCCGAGCGAGCAGGAGCTGCTCCAGCGGCGGATCTCCGAACTGGCCGCGAGCCGCGCCGCCGTCGTGGAGGCGGTGCACGACGAACGGCGCCGCATCGAGCGGTATCTGCACGACGGCCTGCAACAGCGGCTGGTGGCCCTGGGCATGCTGCTGGGCCGGGCCAGGCGCGCGGAGGGCGGCGAGGACAGCGCCCGCTCCTCGCTGCTGCTGCGCCAGGCGCACGAGGAGAGCCGCCGGGCGCTGGAGGAACTACGGGAGGTGGCCTGGAGGGTGTATCCGTCGGTGCTGGACGAGGCGGGGCTGCGCGCGGCCCTGGAGACGGTGGCGGAGCGCTCGGGCGGGATGCCCGTGCGCCTGGAGTACGGCTTGACGGAGGAGCCGGGGGACGCCGTCCGTACGGCGGCGTACTTCGTGGTGTGCGAGGCGGTGACGAACGCGGTCAAGCACGCGGGCGCCTCCGGGGTGACGGTGCGGGTCCGGCAGGAGAACGGGAGGCTCAGCGTGCGGGTGGAGGACGACGGGTGCGGCGGCGCCGACCCCTCGGCGGGCGGCGGGCTGCTGGGCCTGGCCCGCAGGCTGGCGGCGCTGGACGGCACCCTGACGGTGACCAGCCCGCCCGGCGGGCCGACGGCCGTGACGGCGGAGCTGCCGTGCGCGTAGTGCTGGCCGACGACTCGATCCTGCTGCGCGAGGGCCTGGCGCGGCTGCTGGCCGACGAGGGCCACGAGATCACCGCCGCCGTCGGGGACGCGGAGGCACTGCTGAAGGCGGTGGCGGCCGATCCGCCCGACGTGGCGGTGATCGACGTACGGATGCCGCCCACCCACTCCGACGAGGGGCTGCGCGCCGCGCTGCGCATCCGCGAGACGTGGCCACGGGTGGGGGTGCTGGTGCTGTCGCAGTACGTGGAGAAGCGGTACGCGGCCCGGCTGCTGGGCGAGAACTCGGAGGCCGTCGGCTATCTGCTGAAGGACCGGGTCGTCGAGATCGACGAGTTCCTGGACGCGCTGGAGCGGGTGGGCGCGGGCCGTACGGCCTTCGACCCCGAGGTCGTACGGCAGTTGGTGGCGCGCAGCACCCACACCGATCCGCTCCAGCGGCTGACCCCGCGCGAGCGCGACGTGCTGGACCTGATGGCGCAGGGGCACACGAACGCGGCCATCGCGGAGCGGCTGCACGTCTCGCGGAGCGCCGTCGAGAAGCACAGCAACGCGCTCTTCGACAAGTTGGGGCTCGCGAGCGGTGAGGGCTACAGCCGACGGGTACTCGCGGTGCTGCGGTACCTCGGTTCGTGATCGCCGCGGGGTCGTTCCTGGGCATCTTCGGCCGCGTGCTGTGACGAGGGTGGCACTGCGCGCCACCGCGCGGCACTCTCGGCCCGTGTGAGATATCTCGACGTCAACAAACTATTGAAGTTCCACCATGAGGAAACTACTCTCCACTGGTCAGAAGCGCCCGCACGCGCCGACGGCGTCCGGCGCCGTGTTCCGGGGTACCGCGAACGGCGCGGCACCCCGTGCCGCGACGCAAGCGAACCGGCGGCCGTAAGGCACCGCCCGATGAAGGAGTGACACACCATGTCCGCACCAGCGCCGTCCCCGCTGGCCATCGTCGACGCAGCGCCCGTGGAGCGTCAGGGGGAGGTGCTGACCGACGCCGCCCTGACCTTCCTGGCCGAGCTGCACCGCCGGTTCACGCCGCGCCGTGACGAGCTGCTGGCCAAGCGCGCCGAGCGCCGGGACGAGATAGCCCGCACCTCCACGCTGGACTTCCTCCCGGAGACCGCGCACATCCGCGAGGGCGACTGGCAGGTGGCCCCTTCCCCCGAGGCGCTCGACGACCGCAGGGTGGAGATCACCGGTCCGACCGACCGGAAGATGACCATCAACGCGCTCAACTCCGGTGCCAAGGTGTGGCTCGCCGACTTCGAGGACGCCTCGGCCCCCACCTGGGAGAACGTCGTCGGCGGCCAGCTCAACCTCATCGACGCCTACGAGCGCCGCATCGACTTCACCGACGAGCGCTCCGGCAAGTCGTACGCGCTGCGCCCCGCCGATGAGCTGGCCACCGTGGTGACCCGGCCGCGCGGCTGGCACCTGGACGAGCGGCACCTCCAGCTCGACGGGAAGCCGGTGCCCGGAGCGCTCGTCGACTTCGGCCTCTACTTCTTCCACAACGCGCAGCGCCTGCTCGACCTCGGCAAGGGCCCGTACTTCTACCTGCCCAAGACCGAGTCGCACCTCGAGGCGCGGCTGTGGAACGAGGTGTTCGTCTTCGCGCAGGACTACTGCGGCATCCCCCAGGGCACCATCCGCGCCACGGTCCTGATCGAGACGATCACCGCAGCGTACGAGATGGAGGAGATCCTCTACGAGCTGCGCGACCACGCCTCCGGGCTGAACGCGGGCCGCTGGGACTACCTGTTCTCGATCGTCAAGAACTTCCGCGACGGCGGCGAGAAGTTCGTCCTCCCCGACCGCAACGCCATCACCATGACGGCGCCGTTCATGCGCGCGTACACCGAGCTGCTCGTGCGCACCTGCCACAAGCGCGGCGCGCACGCGATCGGCGGCATGGCGGCCTTCATCCCCAACCGGCGGGACCCCGAGGCCAACGAGAAGGCCATGGAGAAGGTCAGGAACGACAAGGACCGCGAGGCGGGCGACGGCTTCGACGGCTCCTGGGTCGCCCACCCCGACCTGGTGCCGATCGCCAAGAAGTCCTTCGACGCGGTGCTCGGCGACCGTCCGAACCAGAAGGAAAAACTGCGCGAGGACGTGCACGTCACCGCCGCCGACCTGATCGCCGTCGACACGCTGGAGGCCAAGCCCACCTACGACGGGCTGGTCAACGCCGTGCAGGTCGGTATCCGTTACATCGAGGCGTGGCTGCGCGGCCTGGGCGCCGTCGCCATCTTCGGCCTGATGGAGGACGCGGCGACGGCCGAGATCTCGCGCTCGCAGATCTGGCAGTGGGTGGACGCGGGCGTCGTCCTCGACAACGGCGAGAAGGTCACTCCCGAGCTGGTCCGCGAGGTCGCGGCCCGGGATCTCGCAGAGATCCGCGAAGAGGTCGGCCAGGAGGCGTTCGACGGCGGCCAGTGGCAGCAGGCGCACGACCTGCTGCTGCGGGTGGGTCTCGACGAGACCTATGAGGCGTTCCTGACGCTGCCCGCCTACGAGCAACTGCGGGGCTGAGCACCGCACGCACCGGCACAAGAGCGCGCCGTGGCACGGGAGGACTCCGTGCCACGGCGCGTTTCGCTGTGTCGAGGTCCCCGTCCACGCGCTCACGCGTCGGATCGGACCGGGGGGTGGCTGGGCGAGCAGAGCCGGGCGGAGAAAGAGCTATGGCAAACCACGAAGCATGAACGGCACGGATTCGCTCGGCATCACCCGGGCGGCATCACTCGGACGAGAGGGCTCAGACGAGCCAGAGCTGACGGACGGACTTGCCGTCACGCGACTTCAGCAGAACCTCACTGCCATCGGCCGTCTCCCGCTCCACCAGATCGAGCAGCGCGACCGCTCGCCTGACCGTCTCCGTGATCGAGATTCCCTTGTGCTCCTTGTACCACCGCAGCCTCGCGGCCGTGTCTTCATTGATGTTCACACTGAGTCGGGTGATCGATGGCTCGGACTGCGTCCTCACCGCGGCATCGGTATCGGTCGAATTCTCGGGCATGCCAAGGCTCCTTGAATAGAGGTGTCGCTCACGCAGACCTGGACACGGCAAAGTCCGGGCTTCACCTCTCAGCGTCGATGCCGGAGGCCCCCGAACGGCTCTGTGTGAATGAGTCAGCGCCTTCCCGCACATATGACCGAAGCAACCGGCGACGGCCGGTCCTGCGTGGTCCCCCGCGAGGATGCGGTATCAGCGATGGCCCAACCGGCCCATCGGGCGAGATCAAGGGCGCGTAAATGACCCATACGAAACTCCCCCCTACGTGGGCCGGATGGAACCGGATACCGACATCATGCAGCGATGAGCATCCGATGTCAAGAGAATCAGCATCGAGAGCACATCGGATGCGCACCCAATGTGTACCCAATGCGCCTCGATTCCACACTGGATGTGGAAAATGATCACATCGCATGTGCTACGATCTGGCCCAAGCGCCGCTTGGGTGCCCTGCGTGCCGCTCTGGCCGGGCCCCATCGGTGGCGACCATCGGAGGGGGCACCCTGCATGGCGACCGATCAGAACTCCGCATTCGAGGTACTGCACAACGGTGCCTGGCGGTTCGTCACGCCATTTCAGGAGTGGCACAACGAACGAGTTCACGTGCGGACTCTCGAACGGGCCTCACGTGAAAGGGAGCTGGCCACTCGGAACAGCGTCACCGCCACGCTCGTGAAACACCAGGGACAGAGGAAGGGAAAGGGCGAGTTCGAAGAGGACTTCCCGCCACCCGCGCACGAGGAAACCTGCGGTTTCGGACCACCGCGCCCCGTGCGTATCTGCATGTGCCGGCGAGGGGAGCACGAGTGACCACAGCGGACCGCCCTCCCCCGCCCACCGTCCCCACCGTCCTGTGGGAGGACGAAATCCCCTCGACGGACGAGAGTTTCCTGCGCATCGGCCCCGAGATCCCCCTGCCGCACAGCCGCGAAGAGGACGAATAGCACGTGGACACATTCGCGGAGGACGAGGTGCCCGACAACGGCGCCGTCTATCTCCTGAGAACACCGGTAGGCCGGACCCCGGACGACAGCAGGGGCGCCACGGACCCCACGGACCCGCTCGCGGAGGAATTCGTCGAGGACGAGGATCCCGCGCCGCCGTCCCGCGCCGCCGTGCGCGAGGGCAAACCGCAGAAGATCCTCGACGAGACGCGCCGCACACTGGCCGTCGGCATGCTGTGGCTCGTCGCGGCCATCGCGCTGCTGCCCACGCTCGCCCTCGTCCTCGCGCACTGGACCCACTTCAGCACCGAGGCGTACCGCGAACTGAGCCTCGTGTTCACCCCGGTCGTGGCCCTCGCCAGCGCCGCCTTCGGCTTCTTCTTCGCGAGCGACGAACGACGCCCGTTCTAGGGGGTGTCAGTCCCCGTCGGCGATGAAGTCCGCCAGCGCGGCGGCGACGGCTTCGGGCTGCTCGTCGGGGATGAAGTGCCCGGCGCCGGGCACGACGACGCGGGTGGCGTCGTCGGCCCACGGGCTGATGGAGGCCGCCATGTCCGGAATGGAGCCGTGGCTGCTGGAGATCCCGAGGACCGGCACGGTCAGGTGCCGCCGCTCGAGCGCCTCGCGGTTCTTGCGCGCCGACTCCGCGGCGTCCCGGTAGTACGCGAGGGAAGCGCGCAGGCCGCCGTCGGCGGCGACGGCCGCCGCGTAGTGGTCGATCTCGGCGTCGTCGAACGTGTCGGGAGACAGGGTCTTCGCCCTCAGGAACCAGCCGATGTACTCGCGTTCGCGCCCTGCGAGCAGCGTCTCGGGCAGGTCGGGCACGGTGTGGAACGCGAAATGCCAGGTCTTCCACGCGCGGTCCGGGTCGGTGGGAATCGCCTCCGGGAGGGTGATACCGGGAATTCCGGCGTCGAGCAGAGCGACCCGGCGCAGCCGGCTCTCGAAGTTGAGGGCGAGGGAGAAGGCGACCCAGGCACCGACGTCGTGGGCGACCAGGGAGTAGGACGACACTCCGAGCGCCTGCACGGCGGCGTGGACGTGCGCGGCGACCGTGTGCGTGTCGTAGCCGCGCTCCGGTCGCTCGGAGTGGCCCTGGCCCGGCAGGTCGAGCGCGATGACGTGGAACCGGCGGGTGAGGCCGGGCATCACCTTCCGCCAGGCCCACCAGGTCTGCGGGAACCCGGCGAGCAGGACGACGGCCGGGCCGTCGAGGCGTCCGCCTTCGACGGCATGGAGGCGGACACCGCCCGCGTCGACCCAGCGGTGGGTGAATCCGTCCAGATGGCGCAGGGGCAGGTCGGGGACGGGGTTGTCGCTTTCGGAGACGTGCGGGGTGCTGGTTGCCTGGCTGGTCACGGGGACTCTCCATCGGTGTCACGTGTGCGGTGGGGACGGTGTGGCCGACAGCGGGCGCCGCGGTCATGACCACGCTTGAAGGCTACACATCTTGAACCAATCAGTTCAAGATAGAATGGCGCACGGCACAGCACTGACCATCGACGCGACGGCAAGGAAGTACCGCGTGGCAGGCAAGAAGCAGTTCGACATGGACACGGCGCTCGACGCCGCGATGATCCAGTTCTGGCGCGACGGCTACGCCGACACCTCACTGGACGACTTGTCCCGGGCGACCGGACTGAACCGCAGTTCCATCTACTCCTCCCTCGGCGGCAAGGACACGCTCTTCCTGCGCTGCCTGGATCTCTACGCCGCGCGCTACGGCGCGAAGTACGACGCCGCCCTGTCGTGTGCGGCCTCGGAACCCGTTGCCGCCGTCCGCGCGTTCTTCGACGTCACCCTCGGCCGCATCGCCGATCCCGGACTGCCCGACGGATGCCTGATCGCCCAGTCGGCCATGGCGGTCCCCGTGCTGAGTCCGGCCGTCGCGGAGCACGCCAAGCAGGCGCTCGGCTCCCAGCGCCTGCGCCTGCTCACCGCGCTGAAGACCGGCCGGCTGACCGACCAGGAGGCCGAGGGCTTCGCCGTACACGCGGCGGCCGTGAACCAGTCGCTCGCCGTCATGAGCAGGGCCGGGGCGAGTCCGGCGCAGCTCCTGGCCATCGTGGACGTGACCGTGGACGCGCTGTCGCGGGCGTTGCGCGCGTAACGGCCCGCCCCCATCCCCGGCCCGCACCCGCACCCGCACCCGCCCCGCTCAGGTCACCGTCACGGGGTGGCGGATCACCGCGTCGAAGAGGTAGCCCTGCTCGTTGTGGACCGAGGTCGCGGGCTGGGTCGTGCCGCGTACGTCCGTCGCGCGGGCCAGCAGTCGCGCAGGGCCCTTCGCCGTGGGGCGCCAGCTCACCGACCAGCGCGACCAGTTGTCGGCCCTCGGCCTGTCGAGCAGCCGCGCGGGCGCCCAGTGCGCGCCGTCGTCCGTGCTGACCTCCACCCCGGCGATGCCCCCGCCGCCCGACCAGGAGCGGCCCGTGAGGAGGTGGGTGCGCCCCGCGCGCAGCTCGGCGTCCAGGGGCAGTTCGAAGACGCTCTTCAGCGTCTGCCGGGTCAGCGGGGCGCTGCCCTCCGGCGGGTAGGCGGACCCGAACAGCCGGTAGAGGACGGTGTTCCACGGCGAGTACAGCGGCTCGGCCGACACCTCGATGTCGCCCAGCCACTTCACCGACGCGATCCCCACCCAGGAGGGCGCCAGGACGCGGACGGGGAAGCCGTGGTCGTACGGGAGGGGTTCCCCGTTCATCTCGTACGCGAGGAGCACGTCGTCCAGCGCCTTCGCCACCGGCATCGGCCTGCGCACCCGGCCGTAGGACGTGCCGTCGTCCGTCACGTACGCGTCGTCCAGGCCGCGCGGCATCACGTCCACGGCGCGCCGGGTGATCCCGGCCCTGCGCAGCACCTCCCCGAGCCGCACCCCGCGCCAGCGGGCGTTGCCGACGGCGCCGGTGCCCCAGGGGGTGCCGGAGACGGGCTCGCCCTGCTGGGTGGCGTAGAAGCTGCGGGCGTTGCCCGCGCACTCGACGAACGCGCCGCACTCGGTGGCGGGCAGCGCGCGCAGCTCGTCGAGCCCGAACTCCCGCTCACCGCCGTCCAGCCCGCCGCCCCACACGCGCAGGCTCCAGGTGGCCGGATCGAGGACGGGGGTGGAGGTGTGGTTGCGGACGAAGAAACGGTCGGCCGGTGTGTGGAGGCCCGTACCGCGCAGGGCCTGGAAACGCGTTTCGGCGTTGGTGCCGTGGACGGTGAACAGGTCGGGCGGCAGCGGCTTCACGATGCCGGGGGCCGCGGCGGGCCGCGTCGTGGGGACGTCGGGGGCGGTCCGAGCTGCGGCGACGGCCGGGGACGGCAACGCCGTCGGCAGCGCGACGGCGGCACCGGCCGCCGCGCCCAGCCTCAGCAGATCGCGCCGCGCGACGCCCTCGGCGCGGGCCTCGCCCGCCAGCCACTGGCGGAGTCTGCTGCGGTCGTAGGCACCTTCGTCGACAGGAGTCCTGGGGAACCGTGACATGGAGTCGATGATGTCGCCGGGGGCCGCCGGAAACCATTGAGACAGCGTGAACTTCACGCCGTTCTGACCCGGTTCTGGCATGCGGGGTGCGGGAGGCCGGGCGTCGCGGCCCGGACGGGAGGTTGACGACGCCGACCAGATGTTGCGGGGTAGGACGTTGATGACGGTCGACGGACGCCACGGGTTCATGCCTGTGGCGGGCCGGGGGCTACGCGGATCTGCATGAAGCCCTGGTCCAGTAGAGCCGGTCGGTTCGCCTGCCCGTTTGATCGCACCCACTGACTGGACACGGCGTCGAGGACAGCGGTGGCGGCGTTGGTGAGCAGGTCCGCGGCATATGGGTCGATTTCAGCCCCCGGCCGGTCTTGGAGCGCGTCGCTTACCCGTCGACGCCATTCCGTTCTGCGTTGGTGGAGCCGCCCGACCAGTGCGGGTGTGGCTTCGATGAGCCGCAGGGTTTCGAGTACCTGCTCACTGGCATGGATCTCTTCCTGCCAGGCCCGTAGGACGTGATGCAGGGAGACCCAAGGATCTTCGTCCGCCGGTCGCGCCGCGATGTCGGCGACCACCTTCTCCCCGGTGAGGTCGACGCCGTCGAAGACGACGTCTTCCTTGGTGGGGAAGTACCGGAAGAAGCTGCGCTTGGTCATTCCGGCTGCGCGAGCGATGTCCTCGACGGTCGTCTCGTCAAAGCCCTGGTGGGCGAACAGGCCGATGGCCACCTCGGCGAGCTCTGCCCGCACCGCTCGGCGCGTCCGTTCGCGCAGCCCTTTCTTCATGCACCCAGGCTACTTTGAATCACTCGATGTCTATAGTGTCACCAGGTGACACTTCGAAGGGGTGGTGGCATGGAAGGCAAGACCGTGCTGGTGACCGGTAGCACCGGGGGCATCGGCAAGGAGACCGCGCGACGGCTGGCAGGGCTCGGCGCCGACGTCATCCTTGTCGGCCGCGACAAGGACCGCGCCGACGCTGCCGTTGGGGACATCCGTCACTCCAGTGGAAATGAGAACGTCACGGCGATCACGGCCGACATGTCCCGGCTCCGTGATGTCCGTCGCCTCGCCCAGGAGGCCGGCACCCGGACCGGTGGCATGGATGTGCTGATCAATAATGCGGGTGCCACCCGATCGCACCGCGAGCTGACCGAGGACGGCATCGAGACCGCGTTCGCGGTCAACGTGGTCGCGCCGTTCTGCCTCACTCACTGGCTGATGCCGGCCCTGACGGCCTCGGGCCCCTCCCGGGTCATCAATATCACCGGCGGCATCCCGCAGGGGCGGATCGACCTGGACAACTTACAGGGCGAGAAGTCATATGTCGGGCTGTCGTTCTACAACCAGACCAAGCTGGCGCAGATGGCGATGAGCTACCGCTTCGCCCAGGAACTCGACGGGTCGCCGGTGACGCTGAATGTCGCCTACCCCGGGCACGCCTACACCTCGATGAACAAGAACCTGACCATCGGCACCTACCCGCCGCTGGCACGCCCGATCGTGCCGCTCCTGCGCCTGGCGATGCCGATCGTGTACGGGCATCGCGCGCTGCTCAAGGCCACGCGTTCCAGCCTGTACCTCGCGGCCAGTCCCGAAGTCCGGGACATCAGCGGGACCTACTTCAACAGCAAGGCCACCCCGGCCCCGTGGCCCGAAGCAGCCCTGGACGAAACCAATCGCAACGCGAT
Organism: Streptomyces sp. NPDC054796; assembly: GCF_053611545.1. Taxonomy (NCBI): domain Bacteria; kingdom Bacillati; phylum Actinomycetota; class Actinomycetes; order Kitasatosporales; family Streptomycetaceae; genus Streptomyces; species Streptomyces sp. NPDC054796. The sequence goes on from NZ_JBSHAO010000051.1 coordinate 54,408, forward strand.
CTGGGAACTGTGCGAGACACAACGCGACCGGCTGACGCCGTAACACCCGCCATCGACGAGGACGGAAGCGCTCATGACACACCGCAACGCCCCGCTCAGTCCCGACGCGTCACCGACGAACTCGCCGACCTGGCCGTCGTCATCAATCGACGCACGGTCAGCCGCCACCTGACTCGTCGGCCGGGCCAGAATAGCGATCAGGCCAAGGCAACGAGCCGGGCGAAGGCGGCCGGAGCGAAGCGCGGTTACGTCTGCCTTCACGCGATCGCCGACGGCAAGCCCCCGGCATCTCGCCTCCGGGACGGCGTCACCGACGTCCAGCCCACGTACAACTAGACCTCGGCCCCCTCCAGCGCGCCGCTCTTGGGCCGGTCCGACCAGGCGCGGCGCATCCGCCTCACCATGCGGTCGGCCACTTCGGGGTGGCGGGCCGCGAGGTCGTGGCGCTCGCCGGGGTCCTCGCGCAGGTCGTACAGCTCGACGTCCCACTCGTCGTCCGGCACCAGCCGGTCACGCCCCGGAGCGAAGCGGACCGCCTTCCAGTCGTCCTGCCGCAGCGCCTCGCAGACCGTGTTGCCGCGCCCCTTGTCGACGGCGTCGGCCCGGGCCGTGCTGATGGGGTCGTTCCGGTACCAGTAGAGGTACGAGTGCGACTTCGGGGTGCCCCTGGACCCGTCGATCAGCGGCGCCGCCGACAGCCCGTCGATGCCGCCGGGGGCCCGCGCCCCGCCCAGGTGCGCGATGGTGGGCAGCATGTCGATGAGCGGTGTGGGGCGGTCGCTGCTGCCGCCCGCCGCGATACGGCCGGGCGACCAGGCGAGGAGCGGCACCCGGATGCCGCCCTCGTAGAGGTTGCGCTTGTAGCCGCGCAGCGGCCCGTTCCCGACGAACAGGTCGGGGTCGGTGCCGCCCTCCTCGTGGGGCCCGTTGTCGCTGGTGAAGAGGAGGACCGTGTCCTTCTCGATGCCCTCGCGGCGCAGCGCGTCCACGATCATGCCGACCGTCGCGTCCAGATGCCCGACCTGCGCCGCGTGCGCCTTGTCGGCCCGGCTCCAGCCCCGCTCCTCCTCGTACGCGGCGGCGTAAGGGCCCGAGTGCGGCGCGCGGCTCGGCGCGTGGGGCGAGTTCGGCGTGAGGTAGAGGAGGAACGGCTCGTCGGCGTGCCTGCGGATGAAGTCCAGCGCCCTGCGCCGGAACAGGTCGGGCGCGTAGGTGGTGCGCCGTCCCAGCGTGTTGCCGGGGAGCGAGGCGCGCTCGCCGTTGTCCCAGAGGTAGGGCGGGTAGTAGTCGTGGGCCTGATGGTGCGTGAGGTAGCCGTAGAACTCGTCGAAACCCCGGCTGTTCGGATGGCTGGGCTGGTCCGGCGCCTCGGGCCCGAAGCCCCACTTGCCGACGCACCCGGTGCGGTAGCCGCGCTCCCTCAGCACCTCGGCGAAGGTGGTGTCGGCGTCGCCGAGCGCGCCCTGGGCTCCGTTGAAGGGGTTCTGGCGGACGCGGGCGTGGCCCGCGTGCATGCCCGTCAGCAGGGAGCAGCGCGAGGGGGCGCAGACGGCGGCAGCCGCGTAGGCCTGCGTGAACCGCATCCCCTCCGCCGCCACCTCGTCGAGGCGCGGGGTCTTGATGAGACGCTGTCCGTACGCGCCCAGCTCCCGCTGGCCCAGGTCGTCGGCGACGACGAGCACGATATTGGGGCGGCGGCGGCCGAGCGGATCGGCCTCGTACGGCCCTGAGCCGGAACCGGAGCCGGGGCCCGGCGAACCGTCACCTCCGGTCATGGCTGCCACGGAAGCGGTGAGTCCGCCGAGCCCGAGTGCCGCCGCTGATCCGGCGAGAAACTGACGGCGGCTGGTGACGTTCAACGGAGGGACTCCTTCGGGCAACGTTCTGGTCGCCCATGCTCACGCATGTCCCTTGCCGGATGGTGAAGTTCCTGTGATTCGCCCTCACCCCGATGTCACCCTCCCGTGGCCCAAGGGTTCCCCGTGACGGGTGGTTCCGGAGGGGCGCTTACGAGAGGCCGAGGGGGCGGCGCGTCAGACGCCAGGTGCGGTGGCGGGTCCCGCTCCCGTGGCGGTGGCGACCTCGGACGCGAGGCGGACGGCGAGGGCGCGCGCCAGCAGGACAGGGTGCCCGGGGCCGACGGCGGCGCACGCGGCGGCCCGCATCACCTCGGTGTAACCGATGCAGTCCAGTACGAGCCACCTGCTGCCGCCCGCGACCAGCCGCCCGGCCGCCTCGGCGACACGTGCCGCCGCGTCCTCCCCGTACGGGTCTGCGGGCTCGACACGCACCGGCCCCTCCAGCAGGCGCGCCCAGCGCCGCCCGACGTCCTCCCGCTGCGCGGGCAGCGGACACACGATCCCGACCGGCTCGGCGCCCACGACGGCGCGCACGCCCTGCTGCACGAGCGGCTCGGCGTAGAGCAGGGGCCCGGCCGAGGGTACGGAGGGGAAGTTACCGGTGCAGAGCAGCAGCGTGGCCCCGGCGCCTTCCGCCTCGCAGCGCGCGACGGCGTCCCGCATGCGCGGGGCGAGCGCGTCGTGCCCCAGCACGACGGACGAGCCGTCCCGCAGCCGCGAGATGAGGGGCGCCTCCCCCTCGACGGGTCCCACCTCGCGACGCGTACGGTGCGCCTTCGCTTCCGGGCCGTCGAACCGGTCCAGGTCGAGCGCCCCGTGCTCGACAGCGCGCACCCCGGTGAGCAGCGGTGCGATGTCCCCGGTCAGGTCCGTCCTGGGCGCCTGCCCGATGGTGACCAGCCCCAGGAGGGGGTGGCCGGGCGTGGGGGCGGGCGCCAGGCCGGGGGCGCTGACCGTACGGGAGGCGTCGGGGGCGGGCATGGGGCGGGGCTCCTTCGCTCGGTACGCAGGCGGGGCGGGGTGACGGCTGACATTTGACGAAATTTGTTATCTGTTAACCGTTAGCTGTTAGCTGATATCCGTCATCTGAAAGCCGTCAGCCGTCACACCGCCTTGTAGATCTGGCTCACGTCGTTGATCGAGCTGCCCGCGACCAGGCCGGCGCCGATCAGCGCGAGGTCGTTGTCGGCGGCCTCGCCCGCCGCGCGGACCTCCTCGCCCTCACTGTCACGGGCGGCGGCCTGTTCGGCCTTGCGCCTGCGGTAGCGCCCGTAGACCACGCGGATCGCGAGCGCGGCCAGCACCAGCCAGCCCGCCTGCGGGGTCGCGACGAGCAGGCCCGTCGCGAGCAGGACGCCCATCTGCCGCGAGGAGCCGCCGAGCAACTGGACCAGCGCGCCGGGGATCGCCCACAGGGCCATCATCGTGAGGGCGTGGCCGTCGGTGAGGCCCGCCTTGATGGTGTCGACGTAGACCTGCGCGACGGGCGGGACCCGGCCGTCGGAGAAGAACGGCTTCCAGGCGATCATCACGACCACGATGGCGACGGCGAAGCCGACGAGCTGCGCCAGGTACTGCTGGCGGCGCCCGGCCATCTCGTACGGGTGCCAGGGCACCGCGCCCTTGCGCAGCAGCCAGCCGGCCTTGAAGTCGAAGCCGACGTCGGCGAAGGCGGGCCCGGTGGAGGCCGCGTAGCCGACCAGCAGCGCGAGCGGCACCATCGGGATGCCCAGGACGAGCCCGAGGATCAGGAAGATCAGGGTGACGGCGAAGGCGGGGAACCAGCCGGAGTGCATGGCGGCCAGTCCGACGATGAGCTGGTGCACCAGCGCCGCGAACCCGGCGAGCACCACCCAGCCGACGAGTCCGGCGCCGCTCATGTCGGCGGTGACGCCGCCGATGAGGGCGATGAGGACGGCGCCGACGAGGAAGAGGACGAGGCCTTCGAGGAGGCCGCGGCGCAGGCGTCGCGCGTCGACGGTGCGGGACGAGGCGTCGAACGTGTCGGGCGCCGCGCCCTTCTTCGTGTCCACCTTCGCCTCGGCCTTCGCGCCCGCCTCGGCGTCGGCCTTGGTGTCCCGTCCCCGGCCCTTGCGGTCACGCATCATCAGGACGGCCTGCACCAGGGCCACCAGGCCCGCGCCGATCATGACGCCGTGCGGCACGTAGTTGGCGGCGAGGTCGACGTCCAGGACGGTCGGCGCGTACTGCGCCACCAGCAGGCCGACCCCGAACATCAGCAGGGCCCAGATGTTGCCGAGGAACGCCACGCCCGCCGCGCTCATCGGCAGCTTGAAGAGCGAGCCGACGAAGCCGATGACGGCGCTGACGCCGAGGAGCCTGGCCTTGTGGCCGCCCTCGTCGCCCGCCTTGATCGTCTCGGCCGCCGCGATGCCCGCGGGCCACGCCGCTGAGGCGGGCAGCAGCCGGGAGTCGAAGACGCGGTAGAGCACCCAGCTGTCGACGGCGAGCCCGATGACGGCGCCGCCCAGCATCGGCCACACCAGGTCGGGCCGCCCGAGGAGGAAGGGGACCGCGATGGGTGTGATGAGGGAGTTGGCGGCGGCGAAGGTGGAACCCGAGATCGCGGACTGCACCAGGTTCTGGCGCTGCGGATCGCGCATCCGCGACAGCGCGGCGAACGAGATGCGCCCGATCAGCATGGCGATGAGGGCGCCGATGACCGAGGTGTTGGGCGCGATGCCGAGGGTGGTGATCAGCACGAGGCCGATGACCGAGCCGAGCACGGAGAGCACGATCGTCACGACGAGCGTGACGGGCTCGAAGGCTCTGGGGTGGCGGCCCTCGGTGGGCGTTGCGGCCGGGGTGGCCGAGGTCTGACTCATGGGGAACTCCGTCGGCGGGAGTGGGGCTCGGCCCGGGCGCTTCGCTGGGTCCAGGCGGGGTGTGTGTGGCGGGGGTGCGTGACGGGGGTGCGTGGCGTCGGGGCTGGGATCCGGGAGGGGCGGGCCCAGTCGACCACCCGGGCCGCGCGGGAGCGGCCAACCAGGCCGGTGCTGGCCGGGCGCGCGACCCGTGAGGGCCGTCAGAACCGTCGGGCCGGGGCGCCCCCGGGGGGGGGCGCGGGGGGCCCGGCCGCGGACCCCCCCGCGCCCCCCGGGGGCGGGGGGGGGGGGGAGTGGGCGGACCCGGGTGGTGTAAACAAAAGAACCGGACCCCCAG
>NZ_JBSHAO010000052.1:0-57854 GCF_053611545.1 Streptomyces sp. NPDC054796
CCACCCCCCAGGTCATCCGTGCGACAGGGGGCAAAAGTCATGCCGGGCCCGGAGGCCAGCGGCCCTCTTACAGGACCACGAAAAACATAACGGGGTGCCGTGGGCGTGTGCTCAGACCTGTTCGAGGAGGAAGTAGTAGTGCCGCCCTCCGTCGAGCGTGCCCTTGCCGTTCATGATGCCCATGAGCGTGTTCGCGTCGACCCGCTTGAAGTGGTCGAGGACGGGCTGACCGTCGTAGACCATGGTCGCCGTCGACTCGCCGCGGAACTCGACCATCCACAGGCTGGCCTCGCCCTTGCCCGTCCTGGTGTCGGAGTACAGCTCGCCCTCGGCGTCTCGGCACATCAGCGGCTTGGCGTCCATGACGGAGTGGAAGGTCTTGCCGTACCAGCCGATCTTGGCGAGGCTGCCGTTCAGCTGATGGCCCGTGCGGAACTCGTCCCCCTTCCAGGCGCCCAGGATCTCTTCCGGCCGCACGGTCTCCAACGCGGCCCAGATCCGGTCCAGTTCGTCGGTGGAGACGGGGCCTTCGGCTGTCCTGAGCGCGGTGAAGCGGGCGCGTGCCTCTGCGAGGTTCATCTGGACTGCTCCTTCTCGTCACCGCCGACGACCGGTGCCATCGGCTGCCGCCGCCCTCGCACATACTGCCGGGCATCGGCACGGTTTTCAGCCTTCCCCAGGGATGGTGCATGTCATGTACGGGGTGCGGGCGCGGGGTACGTGGCGGAGCGTGGGGCGACGACGAGATACGGGCGGCGTCCGGCGTCGAGATACCGCTCCGTGGTCCAGCCCCGCGCCTCCAGCTCCCGCGCGCACAGCGCCAGCCCGGCAGGCGGCCCCGGCCCGGGGCCCGGCGCCGGAGCGGCCGGTCCGGCGGCCGTGCGCCACTCGACCCGCACCGCGCCACGCGCTGCCGGCTCCGGCGGATCCGTCACGCGGTACCCCTCCCGTGTGAAGCGCCCGCCCGCCGCGCGGGCCGCGGGCGGGACACCGGCGGCTTCCAGCGCGAGGGCCACGGCGTGGACCATGCGGTGCCGTTCCCACTCGGCGGGGACCTCCAGGGGCGCGGGCAGGTCCGTGTTGGTGATGCGGCGGATCTCCAGCAGTTGCTCCCAGGCCCGCGCGGCTGCCGCCGCGTGCGCCGCCGCGGCGTCCGGAGCCGTTTCCTGGTCCGCCTCCCGGGGGCCGTCCACGCGCTCGTCCCCCGTCGTCGCGACGAAGCCCCCGCTACGGGCCGTGTCCCCGGATCCGCCCCGCCCCGCGCGTCCCGCCCCCGCACCCGCGCCCCGCTCGCCCCCTCCCCCGCCCCGGTCAGCGCCGCCCGAGCGCAGCAGGCTGGTGCGCATCTCCCACCCGGTGGGGGTGAGATAGCGGGCGCGGCGCGGCCCGTAGGTGCGCGCGAGGCCGTATCCGACGAGTTTGGCCAGGGTGGCGGGATGGCCGTGCAGCTCGCCCGTGCGGGGATCGGCATCGCGCAGGGCCCGCCGCTGGGCACCCGTCAGACCGCGCCCGCCCGCTTCGGCCCAGCTCCGTGCTCCGTTCACGGCACCTCAGCCTCCTCTCGGCCCGGCCCGCCACCGGGCCGTCTCCCCCGCCCCGGCGGCCCCGCCGCTGTGCCCTCTCCACGGGGTGCCGGTCCCTTTTCCTCAGCGTCGCACGCACCACTGACAAGCCCACGGCGCCGGGAGGCGTCCGGCGGAGGTACCGGGGCTGAGGGGGGCGCGGGGCCCCGGGTCCCGGGTCCCCGGTCCCCCAGTCCCGGGTCCCGGGTCCCGGTGCGTCAGCGCCGGTACGTGTCGACGATGCGGTCGATGACCACGGCCGTCGTCCGCAGCTCGTCGGCGGAGAAGTCCCCCAGCGCGTCGGTGAGCCACTGCCGTCCCGTCTCCTCGGCGCGGGCCACGGCCTCCCTGCCTTCGTGGGTGATCGCCGCGCGGCGCACCCGCTGATCGCCGGGCTCGGGCGCTGTCTCCACGAGCCCGCGCTCCTCCAGACGGCGGACCTCGCGCGTGACGTGGGGCGCCTTGACCATCAGTCTTTCGGCCAACTCCCCCATGCGCAGCGGCTCACCGGCCCGCGCCAGCGCCCGCAGCAGGGCGAGGGCGCCGCGGTCCACGGTGAGGCCCGACTCGGAACGCAGGCGTGAGTGGGCCTGGTTGCCGGTCATGACGTAGGCGAGCGCCGAGAGCGAGTCGTAGAGCCCCGCCATCGGCGTCGGGCGGGGCGAGTCGGAGTGGTCCACGCCCCGATGATGCCGTACGGCGCCCGGTGTCGAGCCTTCGTGTACCGAGGTCACGGGCCCGTGCGGCGGGCGCCGGCGGGGCCAGGGGGTGTCGTCGGAGTCCCGTCCGGGTCGCGCGTGCGGGCCGGTGGCCAGAAACATGCCCCATACACGTACGCGGGGATTCTCGCGGGCCGCTCGCGCTGCTACCGTCGGCAGCACGTAGTTACTTTTGTTAAGTAACACGTCTCCCGTTCTCCCGATCCCCCCTGAGGAGACCGACATGCGGATCACCGTGGAGACCGACAAGTGCTGCGGTGCCGGACAGTGCGTCCTGGCAGCGCCCGAGGTGTTCGACCAGCGCGACGAGGACGGCATCGTCGTCGTCCTGGACGAGGCACCGCCCGAGGAGACCCACCCTGCGGTCCGGGAAGCCGCCCAGCTCTGTCCGGCCGCGGCCATCGCGCTCTCCTCTTGACGCGCGGAGGCGCGTGCCCCGGCCAGCCCCTCCGGTCCGGATCGGACCGGCCCGGACCATCCCCCGGCCACCTCGAAGCACCCCGCACCACCGTGGAAGGACGACGATGACCGAAGCGCCCACCGCTCCCGCCTTCACCACACGCCGCGCGTCAGGCTGCCCCTTCGATCCCCCTCCGACGACGAGCCGGCTGCGCGAGGAGGGGCCACTGGCACGTGTGTCGCTGTGGAACGGGTCCACGGCGTGGCTGGTGACCCGGCACTCGGACCAGGTCGCGGTCCTGCGCGACCCCCGCATCAGCGCCGACAACAGGCGCCCCGGATACCCGAGCATCAGCGCGGCCGGAGAGGCCACGAGGGCCCACAACCGCACGTTCCTCACCATGGACGAGCCCGAACACGCCGCACAGCGGCGCCGGTTCACCGGGGACTTCACCGTCAAGCGGATGCAGGCCATGCGTCCGCGCATCGAGCGCATCGTCACCGAGCTGCTGGACGCCATGGAGGAGGCCGGGCCACCGGCCGACCTGGTCACCGGCTTCGCCCTGCCGCTGCCCTCTCTGGTCATCTGCGAACTCCTGGGCGTCCCCTACGAGGACCACGGCTTCTTCCAACGGGCCAGCGCCGTCATCGTCGACACCCGCAGCACCCCGGAGGACGCGCTCGCCGCCTCCCAGGAGCTGACGGACTATCTCAGCGCCCTCGTCGCGGCGAAGGCGCGGCAGCCGGGCGACGACCTGCTCAGCCGCATGGCCACCCAGCAGTACGCCGCCGGACAGAGCACCCTCGACGAGTGCGCCAAGCAGGCGCGGCTGCTGCTCGTGGCCGGGCACGAGACGACGGCCAACATGATCGCTCTCGGCACGTGCGCGCTGCTCAGGAACCCGGACCAGCTCGCCGCCGTACGCGACGGCGGGCCTGAGCGGGTGGCGGGCGCGGTCGAGGAGCTGCTGCGCTATCTGACCATCACGCACATGGGACGGCGGCGGACCGCCACGGAGGACATCGAGATCGGAGGGCAGCTCGTCCGGGCCGGTGACGCGGTGATCTGCGCAGCCGACCTGGCCAACCGCGACCCCGAGGTCTTCGGGGACCCCGACAGGCTGGACGTGGACCGGCAGGCACGCGGCCATCTGGCCTTCGGCTCGGGACCTCACCAGTGCCTGGGCCAGAACCTCGCCCGCGCCGAACTCCAGCTCGCCTACCCCGCGCTGCTCCGGCGCTTCCCCGGGCTGCGCCTGGACCGGCCGCTGGACGAGATCCCGTTCCGCGACGACATGGCCGTCTACGGGGTGCACGAGCTGCCCGTCGCGTGGTGAGCGGCTGAACGGCCGAGCGGCCCTCCGGGGTGACCGCCCGGGCCCGGGACCTCGAGGCTCCCGGGTCCGGGAACCGGCCGCGCGTTCACCGGTGAAGCGCGCGTGCGAAACGACCGCCTCCCCGCGCCCCCCGAAGGGGCCATATCGCGGCCGGACAGCCCCGTTCCCTGTTGGCATGCACGGGCAAAGGGCATAACCGTTCGCATGTCAGCAGCCGCAACGACCCGGTTCGCGGAACGGGTGCGCCGGTACGCCTGTGACGCCGTCCAGTTCCTCTGGGCACAGGCCGAGAAGCACGGGAGGATATCGGCCGCCCGCCCGGCGCGGCTCCGCTTCGCGCACCTCGGCGAGGGCGCGTGCATCGCCTTCCCGCCCGGAGCGATCTTCGGGGAACAGTGCATCGCGATCGGCGAGCACACCCTGGTGGGGGCGCAGGTCAGCATCTCCGCGGGGTTCGCCCCTGGCCAGGACCTCGGCCCCGGCACCGTCGTCGACATCGGCGGACACTGCTCCATCGGGCGGGGCAGCCACGTCGTGGGCCACAAGTCCATCGCGATCGGGGATCATGTGCTCCTCGGCCCGTACGTGTACGTGACGGACCAGAACCACACCTACGCCGACCCTCGGCGGCCCATCGGCGGACAGCCCCCGGTCAACAGCCGGGTGGTCATCGGTGACGGGTGCTGGGTGGGTACGGGCGCGATCGTGCTGCCCGGCACCCGGCTCGGCCGCAATGTCGTCGTGGCGGGTGGCGCGGTCGTGCGCGGGAGATTCCCCGACCACTGCGTCATCGCCGGTGTCCCGGCCCGAATCGTCCGCCGCTACACCCCGGGACGCGGCTGGCACGCGGTCTCCGCCACCCGTGAGGAGACCGCCGCGAACCCCGGCCGATGCCCCGACCCCGAGGAGGCACCGTGAAGAAACCACCCGAGGGCGACATCCCCATCATGATCGTCGGGGATTCCCTGAGCCATGGCAGCAGCGGCGACTGGACGTGGCGCTACCGCTTCTGGAAGCACCTCAGGAACCACGGGGTCAGCGTCGACCTCGTCGGCCCGAAGGACACCCTCGACAACATCCGCACCGCGGAGGTGGGGGACGACGACGAGACGTACGCGGACCCGGACTTCGACCGCGACCACGACGCGCAGTGGGGCCGCCCCTATGTGACCGAGAAGGACGTGATCGAGGAGAAGGTCGCCGAGTACACGCCCGACTACCTGCTGGTCCTGCTCGGCATCAACGACCTGTTCTGGTACGGCGTCGAGCCGCCCCGGTTCGCCGACAACCTCCGCGAGTTCGTCACCAACGCGCGCCGCGCCGCGCCGGACCTGCGCATCCTCGTGGGCACCGTCATGGAGACCAGGAAGGCCCTGGACGAACCGGACTTCGCCGCGAAGGTCGACGCGGTCAACGACCGCGTCCGGGCCGTCGCCGCCGAGGAGTCGCTCGTCGTGGCGGACACCGCGAGGGAGTTCCGGGCGGCCGAACACAGTTGGGACGGCACCCACCCCAACCCCGACGGCGAGGTGCGCATCGCCGCCGCGTTCGCCGACCGGCTGGCCGACGTGTACGGGCTCGGCGCCCGCTATCCGCGCCCGTATCCGGTGCTGGACGCCATCGCGCCGGAGGCGAAGAGTCCAGCGGACGACTGACGGCTGACCCGGCGGGCCCGCCGCCACTGCGGACGACGGGCCGACGGGTCCGTGAAGCGGCCGGTCAGCGGGCGCGGTTCACCGCCGCCGTGACCGCACGGACGGAGGCGGTGAGGACCGACGTGTCCTGCCCCGCGCCCCAGACGGTCCGTTCGCCGACACGGCACCGCACATAGGCCGTGGCCGGGCTGTCGGGGCCTGTGGTGGTCGCGTGCTCGGTGTAGTCGAGGATGTCCACCGGTGTGCCCGCCGCGCCGAGCGCCGCGGAGAAGGCCGCCAACGGGCCGTTGCCCAACCCCTCGTACGCGCCCTTGCTCTCACCGCCGGCCGTGGTCAGTTCGCAGGTGAACCGGTGCTTGCCCTCGCTCACTTTCTCGGTGCGGAAGGAGTCCAGGACGACCGGTCCCCGGTGGCCGGGGTCGAGGTAGGTGGCGCGGAACAGGTCCCACAGCTCGTCGGGCGTGACCTCCGTTCCTCCGGTGTCCGTCGAGTGCTGCACCACCCGGGAGAACTCGGCGCGCAGCGCCCGGGGCAGGTCCAGGCCGTGGTGTGCCTGGAGCAGGTGGGCGATGCCGCCCTTGCCCGACTGGCTGTTGACGCGGATGACCGCCTCGTAGGAACGCCCGATGTCCTTGGGGTCGATGGGCAGATACGGCACGGCCCACGGCGCCTCCTCCTCGGGGACGCCGAGCGCGCGGGCACTTTCGGTGTGGTGGGCCAGCCCCTTGCTGATGGCGTCCTGGTGGGTGCCGGAGAAGGCGGTGTGGACGAGGTCGCCGCCGTAGGGGTGCCGGGGGTGCACGGGCAGCCTCACACAGTCGGTGACGGTGTCGCGCACCGCGTCGATGTCCGAGAAGTCGACCATCGGGTCGACGCCCTGTGCGTGGAGGTTGAGGGCGAGGGTGACCAGGTCGACGTTGCCGGTGCGCTCCCCGTTGCCGAACAGGCAGCCCTCGACGCGCTGCGCGCCCGCCAGCACGGCGAGTTCGGCGCAGGCCACGCCCGTGCCCCGGTCGTTGTGCGGATGCACGGAGAGGATGACGGAGTCGCGCCGGTCCAGGTGGCGGTGCATGTACTCGATCTGGTCGGCGTAGACGTTGGGGGTGGCGACCTCGACGGTGGCGGGCAGGTTGTGCACCACCGGGCGGTCGGGCGACGCGTCCCACAGTCCTGTGACGGTGTCGCAGACCTCCAGGACGAAGTCGGGCTCGGTGAGGACGAAGACCTCGGGCGAGAACTCGAAGCGGATGTCGGCGCCCGGCCTGGCGGCGGCCAGACGCGCCATGTGCGTGGCGGCCTCCTCGACCACCCCGAGGACTTCGGCGCGGCTGCGCCCGAGGACCACGTCGCGCCAGGTGGGCGCGGTGGGGATGTAGAGATGGACGAGGGCGCGCGGCAGTCCCTCGACGGCCTCGAAGGTACGGTCGATCAGGTCGGTGCGGGCGGGCGTGAAGACCGAGACGGTGACGTCGTCGGGAACGGCGCCGCTGGTGGCCAGGTGACGCACGAAGTCGAAGTCGGTTCGGCTCGCGGACGGGTAGGCGACCTCGATCTCCTTGAACCCCATGGCGACGAGCAGGTCGAACATGCGGCGTTTGCGCGGGGTGTCCATCGGCTCGGCCAGGGCCTGGTTGCCGTCCCGCAGATCGACGGGCACCCACAGCGGGGCCCGCTCCAGGCGCGCTTCGGGCCACCGGCGGCCGGTCAGCGGCACGTCGGTCCTGTCGTAGACGGAGCGGTAGCGGTGGCTCGGCATCGCGCTGGGGCGCTGCGGGTTCCAGGACGGCGCGTCCGCGGGGAGCGGTCCTTCGGGGGTCCGGAGGGCGGGAAAGCGGTGGGAGGCCACCGGGGCCACGGGGGACGTGGGGAACGTGGGCGTCATGACGGGAAGGGCCTTCCTCGGGTTCGGTGGGCGACCAGCAATGCCCGAGCACCCACGGCGGGGCGCCGGTCGGTCAGACCCCGCCGCGGCAACCGAGGAGGAGAAGCGCACGCGGCATCATGGCCGGTAGACTAGGCACACATCAGGTCCTCAGACAAGTTACTGGGTCACGGACCGCGATGACGCGACGACGCAACAACGAGACGACGACGAGACGGAGGTGAGCGGCGTGCCCCTCGGCACCGTCCGCCCGAGCCCCCTGGTGGAGCGGGTCATAGAGCGGCTGCGCGGCGAGATCGAGGGCGGCACATGGCCCGTCGGCGCCAAGTTGCCGAGCGAGACGACACTGGCCGACGAGCTGGGCGTCGGCCGCTCGACGGTCCGCGAGGCACTGCGCGCGCTGTCCAGCGCGGGGCTGGTGCGCGCCCGCCAGGGCGCGGGCGTCTTCGTCACCGCCACCCGGCCCGCCGAGGAGTGGCCCGACCGGCTGCGCCGCGCGGCGCTCGCCGACGTCTACGAAGTGCGGATGCTCGTCGAGGTGCAGGCGGCCCGGCTGGCCGCGCAGCGGCGCACCGACGAGGACCGCGCCGCCCTCGAAGCGGCCGTCGAGGCGCGCCGGACGGCGTCCCACGCCGACGACACCGCGTTCGTGGACGCCGACATCGCGCTGCACGCCGCCGTCGTGACCGCTGCCCACAACCCGGTGCTCACCGATCTGTTCGCCGAGTTCGTGCCGGTGCTGCGGGGCGGCCTGATCGAGCTGCTGAAGCTGACCGGGCTGCGCGAGCGGGACACCAACCACGGCGACGCCGCGCACGCCGCGCTCGTGGACGCCGTGTGCCGGGGCGACGAGGAGGACGCGGCGCGCACCCTCCAGGAGGAGCTGGCCGCCACGCTCGCCACCCTGCGCGCCCCGGACACGAGAGCCCAGGACCCGGGAGCCCAGGACCCGGGAACGCACATCACGGACGCCTCCCCCGCCGCGCCGTAGGCCCGCGGGCGGCGGCGGCCCAGCCCCTCAGCCCCCGGAGGCTTCGGCGCGGAGGTGGCCGCGCTGGAGGCGGGCGACCTTGTCGCGCAGTTCGGGCAGCTTCGCGTAAAGCGCGTCGCCTGGGCAGTCGGTCTCGTACGCGTCGCGGTGCCCCGACACGACGTCGAAGCTCGCCGAGGTGTCCTTGTCGACCCGGCTCTGGTCGCTGCGGGAGACCATCCGGGTCCTGCCGTGCGGGTCCACGCCGGGGCGCAGCTTCCAGGCGATGACCTCGGCCACCGCCGTCAGCGCCGCGTCGGGCACCTTCATGCCCTCCTCGAAGGTGCCGAGGAGGGCGATGCCGATGCTGTCGTCGTTGAAGCCCATGGTGTGGGCACCCCTGACCGGGCGGTTCACACCGCCGGAGCGGCCCTCGTAGACGTTGCCGCAGCGGTCCACGACGAAGTTGTAGCCGATGTCGTCCCATCCCCTGCCCACGTGGTCCTCCTGGAGGGCGCGCAGCAGGGCGGGCGAGTCGGCGCAGTCGTAGTCGTTCTCGTGGTCGGTGTGGTGGATGAATGCCGCCCGCACACCGTGTGTGTAGGAGGCGCGCTCGCGGACGACGTCCTCGTCCGCGTGCCACGCCGCCCGCGAGACGATGTGCGGGCGGGGTATGGCAGACGTTGACTCGGACCCGGGACGACGGTGCTCCCGGGCCGCGTTTCGCATGGATGCGTCGCACGTCACCAGCAGCACAAGCGGCAGGGCCATGGCGACCGCGACTCTGGATGGCCGCATGCGCCCCACCGTGCGCCGCCCGGGGGACACCTGCACAGGTGAACGACTCCGTTCGGGTGACGGCGCCCGGCCGCCCCGTCGGACAAAACCGCCGGTCACGGCAGAGATCACCGCGCCAGGGGAGCCGTCCGCAACCGTTCGGGTCCGGACGCCGTCACCTCAGAAGAACCACCCGTCACACCCCCGGCAGGAGACCCCGGCATGACCGACAAGGCGCAGCAGCGGCCCGTCGAAGAAGACCACCACCACCCCGACGCTCCCTGGTGGTGGGGAATCGGCCCGGTCGGGGTCCGTCGGCCTCGTCGTCGTGGGGATCGTCGCGGTCCTGTGGCTCTTCCTCGGGCTGCCCGGCACGCCGGAGGACGCGACGACGACCTACTACTCGGCTGCGAAGGTCGCCGCCGTCGGCCTGGTCGTCGCGGGTACCGCCACGCTCGGGCGCTTCCGCTCCCGCGCTTCGGGCGGCGACGAGGACACCGCGAGCGGCGAGCGCTGAGCCGGCGGACCCGGAAGGCCGGGGGCCGGGTCAGGCGCCCGGGCGCGGGGGCCAGTTGGCGATGGTCTTGGGGCGGGGCGCCGCGTACGTCCGCACCTTCGAGGTCGAGAGCCCCAGGCGCACGAGGGACTCGGCGACGGTCACGGCGGCCGTGACCCCGTCCACGACGGGGACGCCGGTGCGTTCGGTCACGCGCTCCGCCAGGCCCGACATGCCCCCGCAGCCGAGGCAGATCACCTCGGCCCGGTCGGTCTCCACGGCGCGGGCCGCCTCCTCGACGATCGCGTCGACGGCGGCCTTCTCGTCCCGCTCCAGGTCGAGCACGGCCAGCCCGCTCGCGCGCACGGAGGCGCACCGGGCGCTGAGCCCCGCCGTCAGCAGCCGGTCCTCGATCAGCGGGACGGTGCGGTCCAGGCTGGTGACGACCGAGTAGGTGCGGCCGAGGAACTGGGCCGTGGTGGCGGCAGCCTCGGTGATGTCGACGACGGGGACGTCGAGCAGTTCCTGGAGCCCTTCCCTGCCGTGCTCGCCGTATCCCGCCTGGATGACGGCGTCGAACGGCTCGGGGTGGGCGCGGACGGCCTCCATGACCGAGACCGCGGCCAGGTAGCTCTCGTAGTTGCCCTCGACGGACTCCGCACCGAAGTGCGGGGTCAGCGGGACGATCTCGGTGTCCGGTGACGCCACGCTCCGGGCCTGTCGGCCGATCGACTCGGTGATGGAGGCGGTGGTGTTCACGTTGACGACGAGGATGCGCATGGTTCGACCTTCCTGGGTTCCCGGGCGAGCGGATGACCGGGGGCTTTCAGCGGCTCGTCCGGCGGATCGTTCGACGGCTCGACGGCTCATTCGGCGGCGACGGCGATGGCCTCGCCGTCCACGTCGCGGTACGCGGAGGTGCGGTCCGCGATCAGCGCGTAGATCGCCGCACCGGCGAAGGCGCCGATGAACCAGGAGAACCCGGCGACGGGCTTGAAGTAGGGCACCAGCGCGAGGACGACGGCGATGCCGGCGGCGGGCACGAAGGCCCAGACGGCGCGGGGGTTGTAGCCGCGGCGGTAGTGGTAGTCGCCGTGCGGGTCCTCGTTGTAGAGGTCGGGGACATTGACCTTGGACTTCCGCAGTAGCCAGTAGTCCGCCATGATCACGCCGAAGAGCGGCCCCAGCAGCGCGCCGAGCCCGCCGAGGAAGTAGTTGACGACCAGCGGGCTGTTGTAGAGGTTCCAGGGGAGGATCACCAGCCCGATGAGGGCGCTGACCAGCCCGGCCCTGCGGAAGTTCAGCTTGCGCGGGAAGAGGTCGACGAGCGCGTAGATCGGTGCCACGAAGTTGGCCAGCAGGTTCACCGCGACCGTCAGCGCGACGAGGGCGATCGAGGCCACCGCGAGCAGGAAGGTGTTCGGGATCGTCTGGACGATGTCGGTGGGGCTGGTGATGATCCGCCCGTCGAGCTTGAACTGCGCCCCGCTGAGCACCACCGCGATGAGGGCGAAGAAAAGCATGTTCACGGGGATGCCGATGATGTTGCCGCGGACGATGGAGCCGCGGCTCTTGGCCGACCGGGTGAAGTCGCAGAAGTTCAGCACGAACGTCCCGTAGATCACGACCCACAGCGCCGCGCCCTGGAGGACCTGGAGCCACATCGCGCCGCCGGTGAGCGGGGAGTCGGTGGAGAACGCGATGGAGCCGTCGGCGCGCACGAACATCCACACCGCGAGCGCGCACATGGTGATCAGGGTGGTGGGTGCCGCGAAGGCCATGTAGCGGCGGATGACCTGCATGCCGTAGCTGACGATGACCACCTGGAGCGCCCACAGCACCAGGAAGGTGATCCAGCCGAGCGCGGAGAGGCCCAGGGCCGTGTGCTCGTCGAGCGGCTTGAGCCCTGGTGCCATCGCCACGAGGAGGGACTTCAGCACGGCCGAGGCGAGGTAGGTCTGGATGCCGAACCAGGCGATGGCGACCCCGCCACGGACGAGCGCCGGTATCTTCGCGCCCCTGATGCCGAAGGCGATACGGCTCATCACCGGGAAGGGGACACCGGTCTTCTGCCCCATGTAGCCGGACAACGTCAGCAGCAGGAAGAGCAGCACGGAGGCGAGCGCGAAGGCCAGCAGAATGCCCCACACGCTCAGGCCGAGCGCGAAGAGGCCGATGGCGAAGGCGTAGTTGCCGAGGCTGTGCGCGTCGTTGGCCCAGAGCGTGAAGACGTTGTACGTGCCCCAGCGGCGCCCCTCCTTCTTCGTGGGGGCCAGATCGTAGGTGTACAGGACAGAACTGGCGGTGCTGGTGGCTTCCGCGTGCGACCGGTCATCCACAGCAGTCATCAAACTGCCCCCGAGTTTCCGCTAGGGGTCGCGGCGAGGTCCCGTGATGACCACGCTCATGATGAGGGGGCGCACCGCAGGCTTCGGCGACGGTGATGGGTGAGGGTTTCCATAAACTGGAAAGTAAATTCCGCGCGAATCCAGAACGTAGTTTTCGCCGGGGCCCACCGTCAAGAGGTACGGGACGATGACTTCGATCATGCGGACCAACCGCCCATGACCGGCCGGAATGCCCGCTCCCGCCCTTATCCGGACGCACCGCGGGCCCCCGTCCGGCTCGGGACGGGGGCCCGCGGTGCGCTCGGCGCGACGGTGCGACGGCACGACGGCGCGACGGCCGGGGATCAGCCGCCGTACATCCCCTGGAAGAACATCAGCCCGATGATCATGCCGACGACCAGCCCGGCGATGGACACCCCGATCGCCGTGGTCGCGAGCCGCTCGCCCTTGTTCTTGGCGACCACGCCGCAGACGATGCCCGCGATGCCGAAGCCGGGCGGGCAGAAGATGAGCGCGATGCACCCCAGGACGATCCCCACGATGCTCAGTGTGTTGGAGTCACCCCGCGGCGGCTGTTGCGGCGGCTGACCTGGGCCACTCGGATACGACATGTCTCCCCCTGTCCCTGCACATGACAAAACAATCGCCAGGTCGTCTGCCCCGGAACGGGGGCCTCAACCGCCCCGTATGACACTGAAGTTCGAAGCGTCCAGGCGGCAGTGGACAGTGGTACGACGCGGCCACGGACACATGCCCGGCGGGGTCCTGCCAGGGGGGCGACCTGTGTACCGCACCCGTCGAAAAAACGATTCGCGCTCATCCGTACAGGTGAGAAGCCCTTTCCGGATATTGCACGGTGATGCGTTCATCACGTTCCGTAGTCGTGGCACGCGTACCACATCGCACGTTCCACGTCCCGAAAGGGTTCTCGCATGAGCATGTCCCCCCGTCGATGTACCGTCAGCCGCCTCCTGGCCACCGCCGCCGCTGTCTCCGCTGCGGTTCTCACCGTCCCCACCGCTCAGGCCGCGGCACCCGCCACATCCCAGGCAGCCGTCCCCCAGGCAGCCGCACCCGCGAACGTCTCCTGCCAGGCGGGCGGCACCGCCGAGTTCTCCCCCGGCCTGCTCCCCGTCCCAGTGCCGCGCGACACCAACGTCCAGTACACCGGGCAGGACCACTCCTGCACCGGCAGCACGGCCGAGGGCGCGGAGATCGCCACCGCCACCTTCAACGGCGCCTTCAACGTCCCCATGTCCTGCGAGATCGGCGGCTCCTCCACGCCCGCCACCGGCTCCGGCACGGTCACCTGGAAGACCAAGGACGGCCAGACCCTCAAGAGCAGCCTCTCGCTGACCATCACCGGCCAGATGTTCAACAGCGCCACGATCGACGGCAATGTCACCGACGGCGCCTTCCTCGGCGGCAAGGTGCACGGCAAGTTCAAGGTCGATCTGCTCAGGGAGGGCATCAACTGCGCCGCCCAGAGCTTCACCGGCGGTCTGCGCAAGGCGGCCTACGACGGCAGCTTCACCATCAACGCCTGACCCCCGGCCTCGCGGCGCGTTGAGGTGAGCGCGCTCTCCGGACAGCCGGTGGGGCCCGGCCCCTGCCCCGTCAGGCCCCACCAGCCGGCGCGCAGCGACCCGCTGAACGGATCCCGTTCAGCGGGTCTCGCGCGTGACGCGCCCTCGCGTTATGCGCTCTCGCGTTACGCGGCGGCCCTGGCCGCGGGGAAGCGTTCCCAAACGCGGTGGTGCGCCAGAAGCTCCACGACCCGCTCCAGCACGGCCCCCGGATCGTCGCCGACGACGACACCGGGCGCCCGCGCGGGAGCGCCCGCGGCCTCCAGCACCTCGGCCGCGCCGCCCCAGCCGCCGAGCGCCTTGGCGTGCCGGTACGCCTCGGACAGCAGGAGCAGCACGCGCGGGTCCGTCACCTCGGAGGTGTCCTGCCCGGCCTTCGCGTCGCGGGCGCCGTAGGCGTCGTCGCCCCGCGCGGGGGCGCCCGCCACCACGAGGGCGTCGAACTCGACGGAGCGGGCGTTGGCGAACGTGCGCTGCACGGTGACGGGTTCGCCGCCGCGTGCGCCACTGCCTCTCCCGCCGCCGAGGTGCCCGCCCGTCGCCGCGACGACCAGCGGGACCATGCCGCCGTCGAGAACCGACCTGCGCAGTGCCCGTACGCCGGCCAGGTCGCTGTTCTCGTCCGCGACGATGCCGATGACACGCCCCGTCGTCGGCCAGGTCCTGCCGAGCTGGGAGAGCGCCGGGCTCGGCACCATGCTGGGCAGCGGCCCCGACGGGTCGGGCACCGGCAGTCCCAGGCCGGTGGCCACCTGCGCGCACAGTTCGGGGTCGATGTCGGCCAGGGTGCGCAGGACCCGCTCCTTGACGACGTTCTCGTAGCACTTGCTCAGCTCGAAGGTGTAGGCGGCGATGACGTGCTCGCGTTCCACGGGGGTGAGGCTGAGCCAGAACTGCCGGGGCTGGCTGGTGTGGTCGGCGAACGAGGCGGGCGCCTCCCGGACCTTGGCCGCCGCGGGCACAGGCACGGGGACCTCGACGTATCCGCCCTCCGCCGCTCCCGCCAGGAAGGGGCATCCGCCGTCGAGGGAGTTGGGGTGGTAGGGGGCCACCCCCGCGTGCACGGCGGTCTGGTGCATGCCGTCGCGCAGCATGTCGTTGACCGGTGCGTGCGTCCGGTTGACGGGGAGCTGGGCGAAGTTGGGGCCGCCCAGCCGGCTGATCTGGGTGTCCAGGTACGAGAAGAGGCGCCCGGCCAGCAGCGGGTCGTCGGTGACCTCGATGCCGGGGACGAGGTGGCCGGGGTGGAAGGCCACCTGTTCCGTCTCGGCGAAGTAGTTGGACGGGTTGGCGTTGAGCGTCATCAGCCCGACCGGCCGCACGGGGGCCAGTTCCTCGGGCACGATCTTCGTCGGGTCGAGCAGGTCGATCCCCTCGAAGGTCTGCTCAGGGGTGTCGGGGAAGGTCTGGATGCCCAGTTCCCACTCGGGGAAGGCGCCCGCCTCGATGGCGTCGGCCAGGTCCCTGCGGTGGAAGTCGGGATCGACCCCGTTGATGAGCTGTGCCTCCTCCCACAGCAGCGAGTGCACACCGGCCTTCGGCTTCCAGTGGAACTTCACCAGGGTGGTGCCGCCTTCGGCGTCGACCAGCCGGAAAGTGTGGACGCCGAAGCCCTCCATCATCCGGTAGGAGCGCGGGATGCCACGGTCGGACATGTTCCACAGTGTGTGGTGGGTGGCCTCGGTGTGCAGGGAGACGAAGTCCCAGAACGTGTCGTGCGCGCTCTGCGCCTGGGGGATCTCCCGGTCCGGGTGCGGCTTGCCCGCGTGGATGATGTCGGGGAACTTGACCGCGTCCTGGACGAAGAAGACCGGGATGTTGTTGCCGACCAGGTCGAAGGTGCCCTCAGCGGTGTAGAACTTGGTCGCGAAGCCCCGTGTGTCCCGCACCGTGTCGGCCGAGCCGCGCGAGCCCAGGACGGTGGAGAAGCGGACGAACACCGGGGTCTCGACATCCTCGGCCAGGAATCCGGCCCTGGTCACCGTGGCCGCCGTCCCGTAGCCGCGGAACACCCCGTGCGCCGCCGCGCCCCGCGCGTGCACCACCCGCTCCGGGATCCGTTCGTGGTCGAAGTGGGTGATCTTCTCGCGCAGATGGTGGTCCTGGAGGAGTACGGGGCCGCGCTCCCCCGCCTTGAGCGAGTGGTCGGTGTCCGGCAGCCGCAGCCCCTGGGCGGTGGTGAGGAAGGGGCCGCGCTGCGCCCGTACGGACTGCTCGGCGTCGACGGGCGCGCCGGTCGGTGAGTACATCCCGGGCCCGTCCTGGTCCTGTTTGGGGCCCAGTGGCTCGCGGGGGTGCGTGGGTTCCGCCGACTGAGGGGGCTCGTGGCTCGGGCGTCCCGGGATCCGCGGTTCCTCGTTCGGGTCTTGCCGCTCGTTGTCCACTGGCCATCCTGTCCGGTGAGGGGATTCGGTGCCTACGAGGAGTAGCCCGGGGCGCGGCGCGCGAAACCATGGGTTCGTCCGGGCGTCGGTACGGTGCGGGGTGCGTGGCGTACGGCCAGGTGAGCGGCCACGCCGTTCCCGTCGGGTGGTGTCGCGGTGCACCGGAAGAGGGTGCTCGGGCTGCCCTCGGATGCCCTGGGATAGCGTGCCGCTCATGACGCGTACGCAACGAAACGGGGGCCGTCCCTCGCCTGGTGCGGCCACGCCCCAGGTGGTCAAGGACGAGGACGGGGTGCGTCTGCCGCGGCTGCGCTTCCGGGAGGTGGTGGTGCGTGGTGCGGTGCAGGGGGTGGCCGCTGTCGTACCGCTCGCGGTGAGCGTGTTCTTCGTGACCGATCACCACGACCGCGAGACGTTCCTCGCCGTGGTGGCGGGGTTCGCCATGGTCTTCGCCGGGGTGGGGATCGTCTTCGGGATCTTCTTCTGGACGGCCTGCGGGGGCGACATCCGGCGCTGGCGCGACATGCGCACCATCACCGGCCAGTACGAGGCCGTCACGATCATGGCTCCGGCCCTCGTGCGTGCCGGTGTGCTGGCCCTGGTGCTCTTCCCGTGCGCCCTCGGCCTCTACCACCTCGTCGACGCGGCGGCGTACGGCTCCTGGCTGTACGGGAGTTGAGCCCGTAGAGGTCTCCGGGCCCGCCTCCGCACCCCGCACCCACACGTCACCCCACCCCGCCCAGTCTCTCCGCCACCCGCACCGCCGTCTCGCGCAGCCAGATGTGCGCGGCGTCGTGCGTGTGGACGGGGTGCCACCACAGCGCCTCACGCAGCGGAACCGCCTCGTAGGGGCACTCCATGACGCGCACCGGGGCGACACCGCTCAGTCGCCTCGCCAGGCGCTCCTGCACCAGCGCGATCCGGCGGGTGCCCGCCACCAGGTGCGGGAGGGTCTGGAAGCTGTCGACGGACACGTCCACGCGGGGCTCGATGCCGAGCATGCCGAGCTGCCGTACGGCGGGCGCGTCGTAGGTGCGCTGGTACGTCACCCAGGGAAGGCGTACGAGGTCCTCGGCGCGCAGTTCCTCGCCGACCTCTTCGTTGTCGGCGGAGACCAGGAACACCCAGCGGTCCGCGTGCAGATCGGTCGCGGGGAAGTCGCTGATGATGCCGTGCGGCATGAGCAGCCCGTCCACGCCGCTCAGCAGCGACCCCGTGTTCTCGACGATGTCCAGCGAGGTCTGCCGGAAGCTGAGGTGGACCTGCGGCGCCTCGTGGTGGAGCGTGCGGGCGAGTTCCGCACCGAAGACGGCGACGGCGTAGTCCGACGCGATGAGCGTGAACGTGTGCTCCTCGGTGCCCGGGTCGAAGTCGGCCCGGCTGGTGAAGAGCCGGTCCAGGAGGTCGCACACGGTGGCGGTGCGGTCCAAGAGCACCTGGCCCAGGGCCGTCAGCTCGTACTGGCCCCCGGAGCGCGCCAGCAGTTCGTCCCCGAAGTGGCGCCGCAGTCTGGCCAGCGCGGCGCTCATGGCGGGCTGGCTCAGTCCGACGCGCTGTCCCGCGTAGGTGACGTTGCGCTCCTCCAACAGGGCGCGGAGCGCCACGACGAGGTTGAGGTCGAGGCTCGCGAGATTCATGTCCGTTCTCCCTCTGCGGCTTTTGCACCCTGCGCCACCGCTCTCACCAGCGGTGATTTACCGTCTGGATGAACCATATCCAGGGGATCGATTTCCCGGATCATGCCGCGCGGGGCCAGATTGGACCTCTCGACATCGGGAGGACATCCACGTGACATCCGTTAGCGATCAGCCCCTCTTCGACGGGCCCTTCGCTCTCGCCACACTCTCGGCCGCCGACGACGCGGCCGGCACCGCGGCCGACGGCCCCTTTCCAGCGCTGGTGACCCCCGAAGGGCGCGCGCTCGGCCTGCGGACCGCGCTGGACGCGCCGGGGCTGACCGTCCGCGGCCTGCTGGAGCGCTGGGACTCGACGCTGCCGCGCCTCGGCGCCCTCGCCGCCGACCCGTCAGGTGACGGCTGGCTGCCGCTGGACGGGCTGCGGGTGCACGCGCCCGTCGAGCCCCGGCAGATCTTCCAGTCGGGCGCCAACTACCGGCAGCACGTCATCGATCTGGAGGCCGCGCACCGGCCCGCGGACGATCCGCGCACCGCCGAGGAGGCGCGCGCCGAGATCGCCGGGCAGATGGACCGTCGCGCCGCCGAGGACCTGCCGTACGTCTTCACCGGGCTGCCCAGCGCCCTGACCGGGCCCTACGACGACGTGGTCCTGCCGAGGGAGGCCGCGCAGCCGGACTGGGAACTGGAGCTGGCCGTGGTCGTCTCGCGTCCCGCCTACCGTGTGCCGCGCGAGAAGGCGCTGGAGCATGTGGCCGGGTACACCATCGCCAACGACCTGACCGACCGGGCGACGGTCTTCCGGCGCGACATGCCCGCGATCGGCTCCGACTGGCTCGCCTCCAAGAACGCACCGGGCTTCACACCGCTCGGCCCGTGGCTGGTGCCGGCGGCGCACGTCGGCGATCCGGGCAGCCTCCAGGTGACGCTGAGGCTCAACGGCGAGACCATGCAGGACGAGTCGACGGAGGACATGCTCTTCGGCGTCGCCCGCCTCGTCTCCTACATCTCGGACCGCGCCCGACTGCTCCCGGGAGACCTGGTGCTGACGGGCAGTCCGGCGGGCAACGGCATGCACTGGGGGCGGCTGCTGCGGGACGGCGACGTCATGGAGGGCACGGTCACCGGGCTCGGCACGCAGCGCACCCGCTGTGTCGGGGAGGACGCGTGAGCGGACATGTGAGCGGACGTGTGAGCCCCGGACGTCCCGACCCCCGTGACCCCGAGGGCGCGATAGCCGAGGCCGCCGCGGCGTGCTCCAACTGGGGGCGCTGGGGCGAGGACGACGTCCTGGGCACCCTCAACTTCCTGGACGCGGCCAAGCGGCGCGAGGGCGCGGCGCTGGTACGGCGCGGGGTGAGCTTCTCGCTGGCGCAGCGTTTCGACACGAACGGCCCGCAGAAGGGCTGGCGGCGGCGCACCAACCCGGTGCACACGATGACCGACACCGGCACCGACGCGGCCCTCGGCAACCAGGGCTTCCCGCACGGCATGGGCGGCGCCGACGACGTGATCGCGATGCCGCTCCAGTGCTCCACCCAGTGGGACGGCCTCGGCCACATCTTCGACCACGGAAAGGCGTGGAACGGGCGCCGGGCCGAGGAGGTCGTCACCTCCGAGGGCGATCTGGTCACCGGCATCGAGCACATGGCCCCGCACATCGCGGGGCGCGGCGTGCTACTGGATGTGGGACGTGTCGTGGGCACGGACGGCGAGCTGCCGGACGGCTTCGCCGTCACCGAGGAGCACCTGGCGGCGACGGCCGACGCACACGGGGTGAGCGTCGGCCGCGGCGACCTCGTCCTCGTCCGCACGGGCCAGCTCGCGCGTGTCCGGCGCGAGGGCTGGGGCGACTACGCGGGCGGCCCCGCGCCGGGCCTCTCCTTCACCACGGCCGGCTGGCTGCACGGCACCGAGATCGCCGCCGTCGCCACCGACACCTGGGGGTTCGAGGTGCGGCCCAACGAGTTCGAGCACGCCTTCCAGCCGCTGCACCAGGTGGCCATCCCGCACATCGGTCTGACGCTGGGCGAGATGTGGGACCTCGACGGGCTCGCCGAGGACTGCGCGGCCGACGGCGTCCACGACTTCTGGCTCACCGCCGCACCGCTGCCCGTCACGGGGGCCGTCGGCTCCCCCGTCAACCCGGTCGCCGTCAAGTAGGCGCGGCTGCCGTCGAGTTGACGGCGCCGCACACCGGCCGACGCACACCCCCGGCCCCACACACCACCGGCCGGTACACACCACCGGCCGTGCGCACCGCACGCGCGGCCCCACCCGGAGGAGAGCCCCATGAGGAGAGAACCCCTATGAGCCACGCCGCACGCCGCGTCCTGGTCGTCGGCGGAGGGACCGCGGGCAATGGTCTCACCGTCCTGCTGCGCAGCGCTGGCATCACCGTCGATCTCGTCGAGGCCAAGGACGACTGGAACGCCACCGCCGGGTCCGGCATCACCCTCCAGGGCAACGCCCTGCGTGTGCTGCGCGAGATCGGCGTCTGGGAGGGGGTGCGGGAGCAGGGCTTCGCCTACGACACCCTCGGCATCACCGCTCCCGACGGCACCGTCCTGCACGTCCAGGAGGACGCCCGCACGGGCGGCGACGACCTGCCCTCCACGGTCGGCATGCGCCGCCCGCAGCTCCAGCGGCTCCTCATCGACGCCGTACGGGCCTCGGGGGCCCGGGTACGGCTCGGCACCACCGTGACCGCCTTCGAGCAGGACGCCGACAGCGTGCGTGTGTCCTTCTCCGACGGCACAGAGGACACCTACGGCCTGGTGGTCGCCGCCGACGGGGTCAACTCCCGTACCAGGGCGGCGATCGGCGTCGAGGAGCGCCCGGTCCCCACCGGCATGGCGATCTGGCGCACCCCGGCCCCGCGCCCGCGCGGCGTCGAGCGCTCCGATCTGACGTACGGCGGGCCGTGCTTCATCGCCGGCTACTCCCCGACGGGGCCCGACACCGTCTACGCCTTCCTCGTGGAGCGCAACCGCGACCGCGCCACGCTCGACCCCGCCTCGTACGCGGACGAGATGCGCCGCCTCGCCCAGGGGTACGGCGGCGCGTGGAACGAGATACGCGCGTCGATCACCGACCCGGATCAGGTCAACTACACCTGGTTCGACCGTCACTTGGTGGAGGGCCCCTGGCACCGAGGCCGGGTCGTCCTCGCCGGGGACGCGGCGCACTGCTGCCCGCCGACGCTGGCACAGGGGGCCGCCATGTCCCTGGAGGACTCCCTCGTCCTGGCCGAGCTGCTCACCACACGGGACACGTGGGACGAGCGGCTGCTGACCGACTACCGCGCGCGCCGGATGCCGCGGGTGCGTCCCGTCGTCGAAGCGTCGGTGCAGATCGGGCAGTGGCTGCTCGACGGCGTACGCGACGCGGACCTGCCCGGGCTGATCGGCCGCACCATGACCGTGCTGAAGGAGCGCCCATGACCGCTTCGTCCGTGACCGCGCCACCGCCCGCGCACACGGCGGCGCCGACCGTCGACGTCCACGCGCATCTCCTGCTGCCCGAGGTGGAGGAGGCCGTCGCGGGAGAGCCGGGGCTGGCGGCGGCCCGTGAGCTGGACGCGCGGCGCAACGGGCCCGAGGCGCTGGCCGTGAGCGGCCCGATGGTCGGCGCGCGCGTCCCGCTGCTCACCGACGTCGGCGCGCGGCTCGCCGCCATGGACAGCGCACACGTCGACGTGCAGCTCGTCTCGCCCTCACCGTCCCACTACCACTACTGGGCCGGTCCCGAACTGGCCGAGCGAGTCTGTCAGTTGGCCAACGAGGGCACGGCAGCCCACTGCGCCAGGGCACCCGGACGGCTGCGCGGTCTCGGGCTCGTACCGCTCCAGCACCCGGCACTCGCGGTGCCGTTGCTCGACCACGCGCTGGAGGCGGGGCTGGCCGGAGTGGAGATCTCCTCACACGCGCCAGGCCACGGGGGCGCCCAGGGAGCGGAGGGCCGGGAGGTGGAGCTGTCCGACCCGCGTCTCGACGGCTTCTGGGCGCGGGCCGAGGAGACCGGCGCCGTGGTCTTCCTGCACCCCTTCGGCTGCACCCTCGACGCACGTCTCGACCGCTGGTACCTGTCCAACACGGTGGGCCAGCCCACCGAGAACGCCGTCGCGCTCTCCCATCTCATCTTCTCCGGGGTCCTCGACCGGCACCCCGGGCTCAGGGTCCTCGCCGCGCACGGCGGCGGCTATCTGCCCACGCACATCGGCCGCTCCGACCACGCGTGGCGGGCCCGTACCGACACACGTGGCTGCGCCCACCCGCCGAGCGGCTATCTGAAGCGGCTGTACTTCGACTCGCTCGTCCACGACCCCGACGTGCTGCGCGCACTGGTGCGCGCGGCGGGCCCGGAGCGGGTGCTGCTCGGCTCCGACTTCCCCTTCGACATGGGCACCGAGGACCCCCTCGCCACGCTGCGGGCCGCCCGGCTGCCCGACGCGGACTTCCACGCCGTACGCGGCGCCAACGCCGCCGACCTGCTCCACCTTCGCTGAGGAGGACACCATGACCGACGCCTTGACCGACGCCATGCCCACGCGCACAGGCCGCCTGCTCACCCATCTGCGGCACGTCGACCTCGCCGTGCCCGACTACGACAAGCAGCTCGACTTCTACTCCGGCGTCTGGGGCCTGACCCAGGTGGCCGAGGACTCCGGCATCTCCTTCCTGGCGGCCGAGGGCTCCCCCGAGCAGTACGTCGTACGGCTGCGCAAGGCCGACGAGAAGCGCCTCGACCTCGTCTCCTACGGCGCCGCCACCCCGGCCGACGTCGACACCCTCGCCGAGCGGCTGCTCGCCGGAGGCGTCCAGCTCATCACCAGGCCCGGCGCCGTGGACACCCCCGGCGGCGGCTACGGCTTCCGCTTCTTCGACGTCGACGGGCGCACCATCGAGGTCACGGCGGACGTCGCGGCGCGCGAGCACCGCCGGATCGAGGAGCGCGAGGCCATCCCGGTGCGGCTGTCGCACGTCGTCCTCAACTCCCCTGACCTGAACCGGACCCGGGAGTGGTACGAGCGCCACCTGGGCTTCGCCCTCTCCGACACGCTCAGCTCGCCGCACATGGGCGAGGTCATGCACTTCATGCGGATCAGCAGCAAGCACCACTCGATGGCCCTCGCGCGGGGCCCGCACACGGCGCTGCACCATGTGTCCTTCGAGATGCGCGGTATCGAGGAGTACATGCGCGGTTCCGGGCGCGTCATGCGCGCGGGCCACCGCAAGATCTGGGGGCCCGGGCGGCACATGGCGGGCGACAACACGTTCACCTACTTCCTCGATCCGCACGGCAACACCGTCGAGTACACGACGGAGCTGGAGGAACTGGACGAGGACACCTGGCACCCCCACGTCTACGACTTCTCGCAGCCCGAGGTCACCGACCAGTGGGGCACCGCCAACCCCATGAACGAACTGGTCGCCAAGGAGTCCTTCAACGACCCGGACCGGGGGTGTTTCGTGGCGCCGCCCGTGTGAGTGCGCGGGGCTCAGCGGGTGCGGGGCCGGGGTGCGGGCTGCCGGGCCCGCGCCCCGGTGGGGACGGCCGGGACGGCGGAGGGCAGCGTTCGGATGTCGCGCACCAGCATCAGGGACAGCGACATGCCCAGCATGAGCAGCCCGCACGTCCACAGCACAGGGCCGTGCCCCACGCCGACGGCGACGAGCGGGACGATCAGCATGCCCAGCGGCTGGCACGCCATGGAACCCAGCCACTCGTACGCGCTGACGCGGGAGAGGCGATCGGCGGGGACATGGCTCTGGAGAGTGGTCTCCCACAGTGTGTTGAAGACCATCAGCCCGCACCCGCCGAGGAAGGCCGCGGCCGCCAGTGCGGGCGTGGGCAGCCGCAGGGCCAGCGCCAGGACCGGCGCTGAGCAGAGGCAGTCGGCGACCAGTGCCGAGCGGAGCGGGAAGCGGGTGCGCAGCCACAGGGTGACCAGCCCGCCCGCGCAGGCGCCCGCGCCGAAGGCCGACACGACCAGCCCCCAGGCCACGGCTCCGCCGAGCCGGTCCTCCGCGACGACGGGGCCCAGCACCGTGTAGGCGGCCTGGAGCCCGTTGGCCAGCGAGGCCGTCAGCACGAGCGTCCACACCCATCTGCGCAGGGTGAACTCCCGCCACCCCTCGCGGAGATCGGACGTCATGGTGCGCGCGGACAGCCTGGCGGGAACGGCCCCCTTCGGCAGCAGCCCGAGGCACAGCGCGCTGACGGCGAAGGTCGCCGCGTCGACGGCGATGGCCCAGCCCGTGCCCGCGACGGCCACGAGCACCCCGGCCAGCGCGGGGCCCACCACGTTCCCCGAGGCACGGGCCAGGCTGCACAGGGAGTTGGCCTCCTGGAGCCGCGCGGCGGGCGCGGTCTGCTGGACGAGTCCCGTGGTCGCGGGCATGAAGAGTGCCGAAGCGGTGCCGTGCACCACCTGGAGCAGGACCAGGTGCCAGATCTGCGCCGAACCCGCCAGCAGCAGCGCGGCCAGCGCGCCCTGGCTCGCCGCGCGCACCACGTCGGACCAGAGCATCACCGTCCGGCGCGGGAGCCGGTCCGCGATCACGCCGCCCAGCAGCATGAACGCGACGAGCGGCAGGACCCGCGCCGCGAGCACCACGCCCAGGTCCTCGGCTCCGCCCGTGTCCAGCACGGCGAACGCGAGCGCCACGGGGGCCATGAAGTCGCCGATCACCGAGGCGAGGGTGCCGAGGAAGAACCAGCGGAAGTCACGGACCCGCAGGACGTCGAACTTTCCCGTCAGCTTCCTGGTCACCCGATCACCTGGTCACTCGATCATCGCGGATTCTCCTGCGGCAGCACGCGCCAGGTTCCGCCCGTGCCGGTGTGCAGCTCGGGGACGCGCCGCAGCAGGGGGCAGATGTGGGTGGGCACCAGACGGCCGTCGGGCCGGCGTGTCCACGGGCGCGGCTGCCACGGCTGGCCGCCGTCGTCCATCAGCCCGGCTCCCGTGGGATCGACGCTGACGGCGATGTCCTCCGGCGCGTACACCCCCAGCGCCACAAGTCCCGCGTCGCCCAACGCGTAGGCGCCCGCTCCCAGTTCGGTGACGCCGGGGACGGCGGCGTCCACGCAGGGGGTGCCGCCGAGCGCCACCACGGGGCAGGCATGGCCGTCGGCGCGCAGTCGCTCGGCCGTCCCGACCAGGCCGAGGGCCAGCCCGCGTGCCGAGGCGGAGCAGTGCGCGGCCTCCTCGGGCGACCGGAGGTCGAGATAGCCGACGATTCCGTCCAGCGTCAGCCCCGGTGTCGCGTCCACGGCCCGCGCGAGCGCGTGCACGTCCGTGCCCTCCTCCACCGGCAGGCGGACCCCGACGGACACACCGTGGCGGCGCGCCAGGCGGCCGAGGACGCCGACGGTCTCCACGTCCTCGACGTGCACCGACAGCGCGCAGTCCGGAGCCAGCGCCACGAACGCGGCCAGCACCTCCGGATCGCGCCAGGGCCACGCGACGACGATGTCCTCGCAGCCCGCCGCGAGATAGCGCCGGGCCAGCGCTGCGCGGGTCACCGCGATCCCGCGGGCGCCCGCCTCGCGCTGCATCCGCGCGATCTCCAGGGTGCGGTGGCCCTTGACGTGGGCGCGTACGGGAACGCGGGCGCGGGCGTGGAAGGCGGCGATGTTCCCGCGTACCTGCCCGGCGTCCACATGGACCCGGCTCATCCCAGCCCGTCCCACGCGTCGTGCGGGTAGGAGAACCCGGGCGCGCCGCCGACGAGCATGTCCGCCTGCCGCTCGGCCTCCTCCGGGTGCGGCACCCCGAAGCCGTTGAGGCCGAGCGGGATCTCGGCGCGCCAGTCCAGGCCGAGTGCCCGCTCCACCGTCTCGTCCCGCGTCGCGGCCGTGAAGAACACCCCGAGCCCCAGCGCGGCGCCCGCCAGATAGGCGGTCTGGCTCACGTGTCCGAGGTCGGCGAACAGGGCGCGGTACGTCCTGCCCGTCGGGTACTTCCAGGCCGAGCGCTCCAGGACCGCCGCGTACAGGAAGAGGACACCGGCGCAGGCGACGAAGCTCTGATCGCCGCACCAGTGCAGGATCTCCGCGTCGTCGGGGGCGCGGGCAGGGAGGGGTTCCAGGGCGTGGACGTCGGCTGCGTAGTGGTAGATGCCGGGGCGCAGGCCCGCCACGTCGCGCACGACGGGGTAGATCTCGATCGGGTGGCGCGATCCTCCGGAGGGGTTCGCCTTGAGCACCGCGGGGCCGAACCCCGGCACGTCCCACCGGTGCTGGACGCCTCCGGCCCAGTGCAGCGCGGTGCTCAACTGGGCCAGCCCCACGGGCTCGCCGGGGGCGAAGCGCCGGGTCGTGCGGCGCCGGCGCATCGTCTCCGTCAGCTCCATCGGCAGGGGCACGGGCTCGGGCAGCGGGACGGGATCGGCCGCGTACCGCTTGAACGGGCCGGGCTCCGGTTCGCTTCCGTGCTTCTCCCGCAGCCGCGCGGTGTCGTCGGCGGCCGAGACGAAGTGGTCGTCGTCGAGCGTGCGGGAGGCCAGGTGGAAGTACGTCGCCGCGCTCCCCCAGGAGCCCCAGGGCCCCAGCTCCTCCTCGCGCCGGTGCTCGGGCGAGCCCTCCTCGACCAGCAGCCCGGCCTGCCGCAACTGCTCGACCAGCGAGGCGTCCTCCTCGCGCGGCTCGGCCCACTCCGCGTAGCGGGGCAGCAGGCTCCAGACCGCGGGGCGCAGGGCGAACTGGCGGTGGCGGACGGGGTCGTCGCAGACGAGCTGCCCGTTCCGGCACAGGAAGACGACCATGCGCGAGACGCGCAGCCGCATCAGATCCCCCTCTGATGAACGGCCCGTCGCCCGACGCGTGGCATCGGGCGACGAACGGTGGCACAGGACGGCCGAGTCAGGCCGCGCAGACCGGCATCTTGCAGTACTGCGGCGTCTCGTACTCGTCCTCGACCAGGACCTCAAAAGCGGTGTCCTGCGTTTCCGTGTTCTGCATACTCACTCCCTCGGAAGGTGTGCGTGAATCGCCGGGTGCATATATGCAGCAGTCTAAACACGTTTCAACCAGCGCCTCAAGAGTGGAACTCGACGGTATTTCCCGGATCACGAATCCTCCGTCGCCCCTTGTGGGAGTTGGGATGCGGGATTCCGGATTGCTCACTGAACGTTCCGTTCCGTGTATTCCAGGGGAACGGTTCTCCGCCACTATTCATCTCCGTGTCATCGATAACGAATTCTTCTCCGCGAGTGGCGGCGCAGATCGTCGGGGCACGGTTTTCCGGAGAATTCCGAGGCGGGAGTCGTCGGCGTGGGTTCAGACCGCCCCGGCCGCCGCGTCCGCCTCGTCCGTCCCGGTCGTCCCGGTCGTCCCGGCGTCGAGCTGCTGGCGGCGGGTCACCTCGTCGCGGATCGCCTCGGTCTTCTCCAGGGTGC
Organism: Streptomyces sp. NPDC054796; assembly: GCF_053611545.1. Lineage (NCBI taxonomy): Bacteria > Bacillati > Actinomycetota > Actinomycetes > Kitasatosporales > Streptomycetaceae > Streptomyces > Streptomyces sp. NPDC054796. The sequence goes on from NZ_JBSHAO010000052.1 coordinate 27,154, forward strand.
TGACGAACGAGGTCTCCTCCACGGTGGCCCGGCGCAGGCCGACGGTCACCGTGAGCGGGGCCAGCAGGGTCGCGGGGAGCACCGCACGGGAGAGCGCCGTGGCGAGCAGTGCGGCGAGGTCCGGGCCCGACCGCTCCCCCTCGGTGCCGCCGGTGCAGCCGGTGCCGTCGGCGCGCTCGGCGTGGAGGCCGAGGCGCAGGTCGTGGAAGCCGCTGGGCACCTCGCGCACCACGTTGAGCATGCCCCGGGTGTCGAGTCGTCCCGACGCGGTGAGCCTGGCACCGTCGAGCGGGATGCCGCGCGCGGCGGCCTCCTCGCGGAGCGGCCCGGACAGCTCGGCGCAGAGCGCCGCGAGCAGGATCTCCTGGGAGTTGGGGCCCTTGTCGATGCCGAGCATCTGCTTGGCCTGGTCGACGGTCAGCGGGCCCGCGGCCCGGAGTTCGCCGTCGCGGGTGAGGGTGGTGGTGTACGCCGACTCCGAGCCGTACTCCCACACGACATCGGCCTCCAGCACGCAGACGCCGGCCCCGCCCTGCGGCGCGGGGCCGGGTTCGGCTGCGGGTTCGGGTGTGGGCGGGGGTGCGGGTGTCCACGTCACCGGGTGCGTGTCCGTGTTCCCGTCGGGGCCGCGCACGGTCACGCTCGCCTCGATCGGCACGGCGGCCACCGCCACCTGGTGGTTGGGACTGAAGGCGGTCACCAACTCGTTGACGGAGCGCACCAGTTCGCCGGGCGCGTCGCAGTCCACGTCGCACGTCCAGCTCAGCTCGCGCAGGGGCGTGCCGAGGGCCGGGCCGCCCGAGCCGTCGGCCGCGAGGGGCAGCAGCGCGCGGGCGGTCACCCGGAGCGAGCCGAGGCTCACGCCACGGGAGGTGTAGCCGTTGACCTTGGTGGTCAGCACGCAGGCGGCGACGGCGGCGAGCGCCGACTCGTACGGTGTCGGCGCCCCCTCGGCGGACGAGGGGAAGCAGCGGTGGCGGAGGGTGAAGTCGCGGGCGATGCGGTAGGTGCCGTCGCGCAGGGCGAGCGTGCGGCTCTCCACGAGTCCGCCGTCGGCCGTCGCCGTCGTGAGGGGTGTGCTCACGGCGAAGTCGGCGATCGCTTCCTCGGGGTGGTCCCGGTACTCGTGGACGCTTTCGGAGACCCCGGTGATGTTCAGGCCGTTGCGCATGGTGACGTCCTCTCGGTCTCTCGGCGTCTGGGTGCCGGGCCGCCTCGGTGCCTCGATACCTCCCGACCTCCCGCGCCCCGTGCCTCGGCCTCAGAGGCCGGAAAGGGCCTGGTCGAGGTCGGCGAGGAGGTCCTCGGGGTCCTCGACGCCGACGGAGAAGCGCACCAGCCCCGGCTCGATGCCGACCTCCCTGCGCTGACGTTCCGTCAGGAAGCTGTGCGAGGTGTTGAACGGCAGGCTCACCAGGGATTCGACTCCCCCGAGGCTCGTCGCCACCAGGGGCAGCCGCAGCCGCTCCAGCAGCTTCAGCGCCGTCTCGTCGCCGCCGTGCAGCTCGAAGGACACCATGCCGCCCCACTCGTCCGGGCAGATGTCGCGGAGCCACGGGTACGGGTAGTCCGGGCGCGACGGGTGGTGGACGCGGCGCACCGCCGGGTGGGCCGCGAGGGCTCCGGCGACGGCCGTGGCGTTCCCGCTGTGCTGACGCATCCGCAAAGCCAGGGTTTTCAGGCCGCGTTCGAGCAGGAAGCACATCCCCGCGTCCAGCGACCCCCCGAACTTCAGCATCTGCGACCAGATGCGGTCCACGTACTTGCGCGGCCCGCTGGCCACACCCGCCGTCACATCGCTGTGCCCGTTCAGGTACTTGGTGGCGCTGTGGATGACGACATGGGCGCCGTGCTCCAGCGGGCGCAGATGGACGGGTGTGAGGAAGGTGTTGTCCACGACGAGCAACAGCCGCCGCTCGCGGGCCAGTTCACCCAGCTCCGTCAGCGGGACCGCCTTGAGCAGGGGGTTGGTCAGCGACTCGAAGAAGAGGACCTGCGTCTCGTCGCGCACCGCGGCGCGGATGGCGTCGATGTCGGTGGGTTCGGTGAAGGTGACCGAGCGGCCGAGCTGGTGCATGTCCTCGCGCAGCAGGTTGAAGGTGCCGCCGTAGACGTCGCGGGAGCTGATGATGTGCCCGCCGTGGTTGGTGAGCGCCAGCAGGGTGGTGGTGATGGCCGCCATGCCCGAGGAGAACATCAGCGCGCTCTCGGCGTTCTCCAGCGAGGCGATCTTCTCCTGCACCGCCCACTGGTTGGGGCTGCCGTAGCGGCCGTAGATGGGCACGTCGCGGATGTGGCCCTGGTCGAACGCGGCGTAGCTGTCGTCGGTGAAGGCGAAGGTGGTGGTCTGGAAGACCGGTGTGCCCACCGCTCCGGTGGCGGGGTCCTCGTACGTCCCCGCGTGCACGCTGCGGGTTCCGGCGCCGGTGCCGTCGACCACGCGCTGCTGCTCCAGCCTCGGCCCCGGGACCCTGCCCCTGGCGAGGCTGTCGGTCCACGGCCTGTCAGCGCCCGGATCGGGGGCGCTCCCCTCCGACTTGGCCATGCGGTTCCTCTCCCCCGGCGTCAGGGGCAATGTAGCCACGGCGCCTGGCCCGGCGCGACCGAAACGCCCCACTCCGGAAGGGGCGACGGGCGCCGGGCGCCGCGGCCCCTCGGCGGCAAATGTGAGCAGGGGTCACCGGCGACGGGTCGGCGCGGCAGCGCCGCACGGGGCCGTCCGCGCTGTTCACGCAGCCGGGGTCACCGTTCGGCGGAGGCGTGGAGGGCTCCCGTCGCGGCGGGGGAAAAGCGAGTACCGAATGGGGCGAGCAATTGCTCATAATTGAGCTGTGACCTCGGCAGAAAGCGCCGGAGCCGGACCATGGAGGAGTGCCATGCTGCCTAAAGTGCGGCTGCCGGATTCACGGCGGATGATCACGCTGGAAGTTCTCGGCAACGTGCGTACAAGCCCCCATTTCACGTGCGTCACGCTGGGCGGCCCGGAGCTGGAGCACCTGGAGAACATGGGAAACGACCAGGGTGTGCGCCTGTTCTTCCCCCGGGCGGGACAAACGGAATTGCGCATGCCGAGCCGCTCGGGGAACGCGTGGATGGCGGAGCTGCTGCTGATGCCGAAATCGCGGCGGCCGTGGGTGCGCAATTACACCGTCCGCCGGTTCAGGCCCGGACAGCACGAGATCGACATCGAGTTCGCGCTCCACGGCGAGCACGGTCCCGCCTCGGCGTGGGCGTCGCGCGTGCGGCCCGGTGAACCAGCCGGAATCTACGACCTCGGCACCGCCTATCTGCCTCCGCCGCACGCCTCCTGGCAGTTGCTGGCCGGAGAGGAGAGCGCCGTCCCCGCCATCCTCTCGATCCTGGACCAGGCCCCCGCGTCCCTCGTCGCCGAGGTCTTCCTGGAAGTTCCGGAGTCCGCGGACATCCGCGAGGACGTCAACTGCCCGGAGGGCGTACGGATCCACTGGCTGGCACGCGACAGCGACGGTGACAGTATCGGTGACGGGGCGGTGCCCGGGGCGCTCGTCCTCGACGCGGTCAAGAACGCGAATCTGCCGCCGGGCCCCTTCTACACCTGGGCGGCGGGAGAGGCCGGGCTCCCGACCGGCCTGCGGCGCCATCTGGTGAACGACCGCGGCGTCCCCAAGTCGGACATCACGTTCATCGGCTACTGGCGCCACGGTCGCTCCAGCCCCGGCTGAGCCCGCACCGCCCGCTCCGGCCCCGGCCCAGGGCCCCGGGCGTCAGACCGCAGCCCAGCCGTTGTCGACGGGGAGGACGACGCCATTGATGTTGCTGGCGGCGTCCGAGGCGAGGAAGAGGATTCCCGCGGCCTGCTCCTCCGCCGTGGAGATCCGGCCGATGTTCCCGGCGTAGGCACCGACGACACCGGGGCCGTGGGCCCCCGGCTCCGCCTCCACCTGGATGGCGGTCGCGGTGCCGCCGGGGGCGATGGCGTTGGCGCGGATCCCCTTGTCGCGGTACATCACAGCGAGGGACTTCACCAGACCCACCACACCGTGTTTGGAGGCGGTGTAGGCGGCGCCCGCCGCGCTGCCGCGCAGGGACGCCTCGGAGGCGGTGAAGACGATCGCGCCGCCGCCCGCTTCGAGCATGTGCGGCAGCGCGGCGCGCGTCAGCAGGAAGGGCGCCGTCAGATTGACACGTACGACCCGCTCCCACTCGGCGTCGTCGGTGTCCCCGACGGCCGAGAGGCGATCCATTATCCCGGCGTTGTTGACCAGGACGTCCAGGCCGCCGAAGGTCTCCAGGGCGGTGCCGACGACCTCGTCCACCACTCCCTGGTCGCTCAGATCGCCGACGACCGCGCGCGCTGCGCCCCCGTCGGCCTCGATGGCCTTGACGGTCTCTTCTGCGCCGTCCCGGCGCAGATCGGCGACCACCACCTTCGCGCCCTCGCGGGCGAACCCCAGTGCGGCGGCCCGGCCGATCCCCGATCCCGCTCCGGTGACGACGACACTGCGCCCCTCAAGGCCGGTGCTGCTCACGCGGTACTCCCTTCCTCCGTATGCCGCTGCCTCACCCATAAGTTTTTGGCACTCACTGCCATGATGACATGACTCGCCGGGCGGACGCCCTCCCCCAGGCAGAGAGCCCCCTCACCAGGGACCGAATTAGGGTGGGGCCGACCGGGAACGACCCTTGGGCAGCGGAACGGGGACCACCGTGGAGCAGGCGGGAGAACGTGAGGCCGCGCGGACCGGCCGGCCCCGGAAGGCCGGGCGGCCTCCCCTGACGGAGCGCCGCAAGAGGGCCACCCGGCTGGAGATCGCCCATGAGGCGGTACGGCTGTTCGGCGAGCGCGGTGTGGCGGCGACGCCGGGTGAGGAGATCGCCCGCGCGGCGGGCATCTCGCCCCGCACCCTGTGGCGCTACTTCCCGTCCAAGGAGGAGTGTGTGCGCCCGCTGCTGTCCGCGGGGCTGGAGGCCACGGCGCAGCGCCTGCGCGACTGGCCCGCCGACCGCCCGCTGAGCGAGGCGATCCAGACCGACGCCGCCTCGGCGCCGGGCGGGCAGGAGAACGCCGCCGCGCTGCTGCGGCTGATCCGCCTGCTGCCCGGGGAGCCGGGGCTGCGCGCCGTCTGGCTACGGGTACACCACGACGCCGAGCCCGTCTTCACGGACATCATCGCCGCCCGCACCGGAGCCGATCCGGCCGACCTGCTGCCAAGGGTCAAGGCGGTGATGCTCAACGGCGCTCTGCGCGTGGCCGCCGAGGAGTGGGCCCAGCGGTCGGCCGAGGCGGACGGGACGGGTAAGGCAGGCGGGACGAGCGGGCCTGACGCGGGGGCGGGGGCGGGTGCGGGCGGGGAGGCCGGTGCCGAGGCGTTCCGGCGTGCGCTGCTCCACGCCACCGAGAGCCTGGGCCTGTGACCCCGGACCTGGGCTGAGGGCTCCAGGAAGGCGGGGCCGACGGTCCCGTCCCGTTGCCCGGCAAGGGGACCGGGCCGGGCAACGGGACCGGTTTCAGGCGTCGGCGTCGGCGCCCGCGTCCGCGAAGACGCCGTTGGCGGCGAAGGCCAGCTTGGCGAAGCGCTCGCCCATGCGACGGTGCGTCGCGGCGTCCGGGTGGAGCTGGTCGGGCAGCGGCAGCTCGGCGGCGTCCGCCTCACCGTAGAGTTCGCGGCCGTCGAGGTAGTGCAGATGGGGGTCGTCGGCCGACCGCTCCGCGGTGATACGGGCCAGCTCCTCGCGGATGACGTTGAGCGTCAGCTTCCCCGCCGCCCGCTCCGCGGGGTCGCCCGTGGCCCGGAAGCCCAACCGTCCCTCGCTGAGACCGCTGAAGTCCGGAGCGGCGGGGCCGGGGGTGTCCTCGTGTATCGGGCAGAGGATGGCCGAGACGACCAGCAGCGGGGTGGTGGGGTGCCCCTCGCGGATGGTGTCGAGGAAGCCGTGCACCGCGGGGCCGAACGCGCGCAGCCGCATCAGGTCGGCGTTCACCACATTGATGCCGATCTTGACGCTGATCAGATCAGCGGGGGTGTCCCGCAGCGTACGGGCCGTGAACGGGTCGAGCAGGGCGCTCCCGCCCAGGCCCAGGTTGATCAGCTCCACGCCGCCGAGCGAGGCGGCGAGCGCGGGCCACGTGGTGGTGGGGCTGGCCGCGTCGGAGCCGTGGCTGATCGAACTGCCGTGGTGCAGCCACACCTTGCGGCCGGAGTCGGGCACAGGCCCCACGGGCGCGTCGGTGCGCAGCGCGACCAGCTCGGTGGCCTCGTTGTGCGGCAGCCAGATCTCGACGTCCTTCTCGCGCTCGGGCAGATCCGCGAACCGGACCGTGCCCGACGGGCCCGGGCGGACCTCGGCGGAGCCCTTGGTCATGTCGATGGTGAGCGTGTTGCCGCCGGAGACACTGCCCTGACCGGAAAGGCGGCCGTCGACGAGCAGGTCGTACACCCCGTCGGGGCGGGGCGGCGCGCCCACGTAGGACCGCTTGGTGGGGATCGTCTCCAGTTCGACGGCGGTGGCCCGGGTGCGGAGCACCAGCCGTACGCCGGAGGGTTGGGTCTCCACCATGGCCAGCTGCCCGTCGGCGCACTGCGCACGGGCCCACGCGGGCAGCCGGTGCGGCTGCACACCGCGCTCGGTGCGCTCCAGTTCGATGGCGCCGCGGAGGAGGTCCGCGGTGATGGGGGTGGTGATCCAGTCGTGCTCGCTGTGCATGGTCTCCGCCAGTCGGATGGGTGGGTCGGTACGGGGTGCGTGGGGGGATGCGGACGTGGAGGCGTCCGCAGGTGCCGGTGCCGGTGGGTGCTGTGTCGGGAGCACGGCCACCGGGCCACCGGGCCACGGGGTCACCGGGTCAGGAGGCCGCCGTCATGGCGCGGGCCAGTTCCTGAGCAGGGCGTCGAGCGCGTCGAGCGCCCGCGACCAGGACTCCTGCGAGTCGGGCGCGCTGTGGCTGAAGCCTCCCGCCATCTCCAGGCTGACGTAGCCGTGGAAGACGCTGCCCAGCAGCCGGACCGCGTGCGTCTGGTCCGGCTCCGTCAGGTCGTAGCCGCGCAGGATCGCCCGCGTCATCTGCGCGTGCCTGCCACCGGCGCTGGCCGCCGCCGTCTCGGGGTCGAGCCGCAGTTGGGCCGCCGCCCAGCGGCCGGGGTGCTCCCTGGCGTAGTCGCGGTAGGCGCCCGCGAAGGCGACCAGCGCGTCCTTGCCCGCACGCCCGGCCAGGGCGACGGCGGCCCGGTCGGCCAGTTCCTCCAGGGCCAGCAGGGCGATCCTGGTCTTGAGGTCCTGGGAACTCTTCAGATGCGAGTACAGGCTCGCGACCTTGACGTCGAAGCGGCGGGCGAGCGCCGTGACGGTCACCTGCTCGAAGCCGACCTCGTCGGCCAGCTCGGCGCCCGCCCTGGCCAGGCGTTCCGCGGTCAGCCCCGCACGCACCATGACGTCTCCTTCTTCGCTCTCTCCTTCGGCAGAGCCGATTATGCGCTTACCTAATCGATTTAGGCAAGCGCCATTAGTGGTTAAGGGATCCCCTACTGGGCGTAAACGGGATGCGGCGTGGGCCGGATAAACGGAGGGGGCAGTCCACATGGCTTAATGTGAGAGGCATGGCTGCCGATCCCGCTCGGATGACGTCCGCTTCGGCGGAGCTGCGCGCGGACGCGCTCCACAACCGCGAGCGCATCCTCGAAGCGGCCCGCGCCCTGTTCGCCGCCCGCGGTCTCGACGTGCCCATGGCCACCGTCGCCCGCCACGCGGGCGTCGGCGTGGCCACGCTCTACCGCCGCTTCCCCACCCGGGACGCGCTCATGACCACGGTGTTCGCCGACCAGCTCGCGACGTGCGTGGCGACCATCGACGAGGCGCAGGCCGCGCCCGACCCGTGGCAGAGCTTCTGCGCGGTCATCGAGAGGCTGTGCGCGACGAACGTCGTCGACCGCGGATTCGCCACCGCCTTTCTGACGGGCTTCCCCGGCGCGGTGGACTTCGAGAGGGAACGCGTCCGCGCCGAGCGGGGGTTCGCCGCGCTGGCCCAACGCGCCAAGGACGCCGGTCAGTTGCGGAAGGACTTCGACCGGACGGATCTCACGCTCGTCCTCATGGCGAACAGCGGCATCCACGCCACGTCGAACGAAGCCGCGCTGGCGGCCTCCCGTCGGCTCGCCGCCCTGCTGCTCCAGTCCTTCCGGGCCGACGCCGCCACTGCCGCGCCCCCTCTCCCGCCCCCGGCCCCGCTCGGCCTCTACCACCTCCCGGTCTCCCCCGGCCCCGCCGGTCAGGGGTGACCTTCGGACGCGCGTGACGGCCCGTCACCCGCCGGGGCTCGCCGCCAACGCCGCCCCACGAGCGCGCCGCACCCGGTTCCGAAGGCCGTCACAGACAACCCCGTCACAGCACCAGGGCCACACACCGCCCTCGCCGGCCGCACACCGGACGCGGCGCTACCGGCTCCCGGCCACCGGGCGGTACGTGCACACGTGCACGCCCGTGGCGCTGACGGCCGTCGAGACGAGCGTGAGCGTGCGCAGCCCGCCGTCGTCAGGGAAGAGCCTCTTGCCGCCGCCGAGGAGGACCGGCTCGATCATGAGCCGCAGCTCGTCGGCCAGATCCTCGCTCAGGAGCGTGCGCGCGAGCGTGGGGCTTCCCATGACGAGCAGATCGCCGCCCTCGGCCGCGCGCAGCTCCCGCACGCGGGCGACGGCCTCCTCGCCCGGTATGCGGGTGGTGTTGTGCCACGTCAGCTCGTCGTCACCCAAAGTCCGCGACACGACGTACTTCGGGATGGCGTTCATCCTGTCCGCGAACGGGTCACCGGCCCTCTCCGGCCACGCCGCGGCCATCGACGTCCACGTGCGGCGCCCGAACAGCAGCGCCTCCGCTCCGCTCAGCGCGTCGTCGAAGGCGCCGCCCATCACCTCCGGGTCGAAGAAGGGGTGCGACCAGCCACCGTGCGCGAACCCGCCGTCCGTGTCCTCCTCGGGGCCGCCCGGCGCCTGCACGACGCCGTCCAGGCTCATGAACTCGGTGATCACGATGCGCATGTGTCCTGCTCTCTGCTCCGTTTGCGGTACGGCGGTGGAGACCGGCGTGCCGCAGCCGATTCATCGCACCCGTCCGGCCTCCGACGGTGACCTGGACCACATCGTCGCACCGCCCACTGACATCGCCCCGTTCTCCGGCTCCGTCCACGTCGCCCTGGCCTCCGGCAGCGCGATCTGCCCGGTCACGAAGAGGCTCCACAGCCCGAACCGCAGCCGCTCGCCCTCTGGGCCCCGGCGCGTGAGGAAGCTGGCCCGCTCGCCCCCGTCCCCGCCTCCGTTCCCGTCCCCGTCGCCGTCCGCGACCCGGCTCGCGCCCCACTCCAGCTGGAAGCGGCGCGTCCCCACCCGCTCCTGCGGCGGCCTGCCGTCCGGCGGGACGATCTCGTCCAGCGCCCAGTGGTAGCCCCGCTCGCGGTACGGGCGGGTGACGCGCTCCCAGGTCAGCTCCAGGATGGCGCCGGAGGCCGGGATGACGACGAGCGCGCCGCGTGTCCCGTCCGCGTACCGGGTGTTCACGGCGACCACCTCCGCCGTCCCCTCGGGGTAGAGGTGCGAGGCCCCGCGCCCCACCACGGAGCCTTCGGGGCAGCCCCCGGTCCCCTCGCGCTCGACGACCGCGCGCCCGCAGACGGGGAAGTCCTCGGGGTGGACGTCCAGCGACGCGTCGAAGAGGAAGACGAACCGGCGCGCCGCCGCCGGCGGTCCGGCGGGCTCGGCGCGGCTGGTGCGGTCGAAGGCCGCCCGTACGCCCTTCGGGGTGCCGCCGTCCGGGGTCACCTCCACCGCCAGTCCGTCGACGTTGCGCGGTCCCGGCACGTCCGGCTCGTACGGGCGCTGCGGTCCGCCCGGCGCCGGGTCGGGCGGACCGCCGCCCGTCGCCGCCACCGCGCCCGGTACCACCGCAGTGGCCAGCGCCACGGCGGCCAGCACTCCCGCCCATCCCCGTATGCGCCGCCCCCGCGCACCCCGCACCTTGCCTGCCATGGCCCCGTCCCTTCTCCGCGTCCTCGCACGACCCGGCTCTCATGCTCGCCGCCAGGCGTCCCGGGACCGTCGGCCCTGCCGTACCGTGGGTCTGCCGTACCTACCCCTCGGCGCACCCCCGCCCCTTGCGCAAAACTTCAACGCATGGGCGGAAAAGGGGAGTTGGGCGCGTTCCTGCGGGCGCGACGGGCCCGCGTCAGACCGGAGGAGGCGGGGTACGCCTCCGGCTCCGGGCGGCGGCGCGTGCCAGGGCTGCGGCGCGAGGAGCTGGCGCACCTGGCGGGTGTGAGCGTCGACTACTACGTACGGCTGGAGCAGGGCCGCAGTCACAGCGTCTCGGACGCCGTGCTCGACGCCGTCGCCGCGGCACTGCGGCTGGACGACGACGAGCACGCGCACCTCTACCGGCTCGCCCGCCCGCACAAGGCGCGCCCCGCACACGGCGCCACGGCGCGGGCCGGGATGTGGCAGTTGCTGGACTGGATCAGCGCGCCGGCGCTCGTCGTGGGGCACCGCCTGGACGTGCTGGCGTGGAACGGGCCGGTGTGCGGCCTGATCACGGACTTCGGGCGGCTGCCGCCACGCGCCCGCAACATGTGCCGTCTCCATCTCCTCGACCCCGGGATCGGCGCCCGCTACCCCGACCGTGACGTCATCGCGCAAGAGGTGGTGGGCCACCTCCGCGTCGCCACGGGGAGCCATCCCGACGACCGCGAGCTGTGGCGCCTGGTGGACGAACTGAACGCGCACTGCGCCGAGTTCCGCCATCACTGGGCCCGGCACACCGTCCGCACGAAGTCGCACGGCACCAAGCGGATCGAGCACCCGTCGCTCGGTCCGCTCACCCTCTTCTACGAGCTGACCCACTTCCCCCAGGATCCCGAGCTGGCGCTGCTCGTCTACACCGCGGCCCCCGGCACCCCGGAGGCCGCGGCGCTGGCCGTCCTCGCGAAGGAGGGGCGTCCACCACTCCCGTAATCGCTCCGGCAATCGCTCCCGTAGCCGCGCCGTAACGCTGTGCGCAGGGGAAACGTCGGACACGGCAGTAAACTCACCGCATGGCCGACATCATCGATCCCACCACTCACGCAGACCTCATCGCTCTACAGCGGACCGTGCACGAACGATTCGCCGAGCTGGACTCGTACGCGGCCGACGTGTCCGGCATCGATCTCACCGACGAGCAGCGCGCCCACATCCAGGCCCTGCGCGAGGCCGTGCGGCAGGCCGTCGAGGCCAAGGACGCGGCGCTGCGCGACTCGGGCCTCACAAAGGAGCACGGGAACTACACGCCGGTGCAGTCGCTGAAGGACGCCGCGAAAGCGAGCCTGGACCCGGGCCCGGACGCGAGCGGCGACGAGGAAGCGGCGGCGGACGAGGGCGGCGCGTAGGCGTCACCAACCTCCCCGAACAACACCCCTACGGATACACCTCCGCGCGGTCGACGCTGACGAAGGCGGCCCCGGACTGCGGCGAGCGCTCCCCGGTCACCCGCACCCGGAGCGTGTGGTTCCCCGGCGGGAGCTTGGGGCTCAGGTACTGGAGCGCCTCGCCCCTGCGCGGGTCGCCGTAGAAGTCGAGCCGCGTCTCGGGGCCGCCGTCGATGCTGAGCGCCGCGTAGCCGTTGCCGGTGTCGCGGACGGACAGCAGGGCGATGCGGCTGCCGGTGAAGGTAAAGGTGGCCGTGGCGCCCGCACGGTCGCTCCAGTGGTCGTCGCCCCAGAAGCACTGGGCCGCGCAGCCGGTGCCGGAGTTCCAGGTGCCGCCGTAGGTCACCGTTCCCGGGCCGCTGGAGCGGCCGTCGTCGTTGATCCAGTAGTTGCCGGTGCCGGGGTCGCCCGAGGGCAGGTTCTGGGTGGCCCCGATCGCCTGGGGACGGCCGAAGTCGGGGCTGCCGTCGCTCTTCCACGTGAACTTCTGGGCCCGGGTGGTGCGGTCGCTGTAGGTGTTGGCCGACGTGGTCTTCGCGTGGTAGACGATCCAGTCCTCGGTGCCGTCGGGCGACCGGAAGAAGGCGTGGTGTCCGGGCCCGAAGACGCCGCGTTCGTCGGCGCGCGAGAAGACGGGCCCCGGGTGCTGGGTCCAGTTCCCCGTGACCAGCGGGTCGGCGGTCTGCGGCAGCGACATCATCCAGACCTGGTAGTCGGGCTTTCCGGTGTCGCAGGCCGAGTACGTCATCCATGTGCGCCCGTTGCGGTAGAGGAACTCGGGGCCCTCCCGCACCTCGGGGCAGCCCCCGGCCGCGTTGATCGCCACGGCGTTGCCGGAGACGGTGTACGGGTTGGACATGGGCGCGATGTTGAGGCCGTTGTGCTGGTACTGGTTGATGCCGCTGTAGGCGAGGTAGAGCTTGCCGTTGTGCTGGAGCACGCCCGCGTCGATGGCGAAGTCGTTCGCGTGGTTGGGCGGGGCGAGCTTCGCCTTGAAGTGGTACGGACCCCTCGGGTCGTCGCGCTCCGACTCCAGCACGTAGAGGCGGTGGTGCTCGTCGGTGCCGTCGTCGGCGGTGTAGTAGAGGTACCAGCGGTCGCCGAAGCGGTAGAACTCCGGGGCCCAGATGTGCTGGTTCCGCGAGGGGTCGGTGTCGGTCCAGACGGTGACCGGGTCGGCGGTGAGCAGGGTGCCCAGCGAGGTGGAGCGCCACATTCTGATGCTGTCGCCCTGGGTGCTGGTCAGGTAGTAGGCGCCCTGCCAGTGGGTGACGAAGGGGTCGGGGCCTGTGTTGAGGGGGTTGCGGAAGGTGCCGGTGGCGGCGGCCGAGGCGGACGGGGCGCCCGAAGACGCGGAGGGCGCGGAGGGGGCCGAGGCCGCCGAGGACGCGGGGAGGGGCGCGGCGAACAGCGCGAGCAGGGCCGCCACGGTGGCGAGCACGGTACGGAGGGGTCTTCGGAGCACGACGTCGTTCCCTTCGGCGGTGCGCCCCGGCGGGCGGGGCGGATGGGACGAGCGGGAAGATCAGTACGAGCGGGACGGGCGGGGCGAGCGGGAAGATCAGGGCGGACGGCGGCGAAACGGTCTTACAACGATGTAACGGCTCCGCACTCCGCCGTCAACGGGACCCGCGGGGCCCACGGCGCACAACGAAAACGGGCAAATATACCCTGGTACCTCGCATCACTTCTGTCATCTGCGAGGAAAACCCCCCATGCCGCTGCCCAAGGCCGAACTGCACCTCCACATCGAAGGCACCCTGGAGCCCGAGCTGGCCTTCGAACTGGCGACCCGTAACGGCGTCGAGCTGCCGTACGCGGACACCGAGGAGCTGCGCGCCGCCTACCGCTTCAGCGACCTCCAGTCGTTCCTCGACCTCTACTACGCGCTCATGACCGTCCTGCGTACCGAGGACGACTTCGCCGAGCTGACCGACGCCTATCTCGCGCGCGCCGCGGCGCAGGGCGTGCGGCACGCGGAGATCTTCTTCGACCCGCAGGCGCACACCTCGCGCGGGGTGGAGCTGGACACGGTCGTCGCGGGGCTGGTCCGGGCGCTGGAGCACTCCGAGGAGCGGCACGGGGTGTCCACCCAGCTCATCATGTGCTTCCTGCGGGACGAGTCGGCCGAGTCGGCCATGGCCACCCTGGAGGCCGCGAAGCCGCACCTGGCCCACATCGCGGGCGTCGGCCTGGACTCCGCCGAGGTGGGGCACCCGCCGGAGAAGTTCCGCGAGGTCTACGAGGCGGCGGGCAGGCTCGGTCTGCGCAAGGTGGCGCACGCGGGCGAGGAGGGGCCGCCGGAGTACATCCGCTCGGCCCTGGACGTGCTGGGCGTGGAGCGGATCGACCACGGTCTCCGCGCCATGGAGGATCCCTCGCTGGTGGCCCGCCTGGTGCGGGAGCGGATGCCGCTCACGCTGTGCCCGCTGTCGAACGTACGGCTGCGCACCATCGACGTCCTCAAGAACCACCCGCTCCCGCGCATGCTGGAGGCCGGGCTGATGGCGACGGTGAACTCGGACGACCCCGCCTACTTCGGCGGCTACGCGGACGACAACTTCCTCGCGGTGCGCGAGGCCCTGGGCCTGGAGGACGAGCAGTTGCGGCTGCTGGCGCGCAACTCGTTCCTGGCGTCCTTCCTGGAGCACGACGAGGAGCGGCGCAGCCGTTACCTGGCCGAGGTGGACGCCTACGACTTCGCCGGGTAGCGGCGGGGCACGGGCGCAGCGCGGGCGAGGGGCGGGCCGGGGGTGGGCGGTCGCACGGGCACGTGGCCGAGGCATGGGTGGGGGTGCGGAGGGTACTCAGCCGGTCCGATCGACCGACCGGAAGAGGCTCCGTGACCAAGAAGAACATCTTCGTGCTCGGCCTGGACGAGGCCAACCTCGCCACGCTGCAAAACGTACCGAACGCCGACGCCTACCGTTTCCACGGTCTGCTGACCCCGGAGGAGCTCCAGGGCTCGGAGGTGTCCGTCCCCGAGCTGCTGGAACACGCCCGCGGAGTCCTGGACTCCTTCGACGGCAGCGTCGACGCGATCGTCGGCTACTGGGACTTCCCCGTGAGCACGATGGTGCCGATGCTCGCCGAGCGCTACGGAACCCGTAGCACCAGCCTCGACTCCGTGGTCAAGTGCGAGCACAAGTACTGGAGCAGGCTGGAGCAGCGCAAGGTCGTCGACGAGCATCCGCGCTTCGGCCGCGTCGACCTGGACGCGGAGGACCCGCGGCCGCCCGAGGGTGTGCGCTTCCCGATGTGGCTCAAGCCCGCGTTGTCCTACTCCTCCGAACTCGCCTTCGGCGTCAAGGACATGGCCGAGTTCCGGGAGGCCGTCGCGGAGATCCGGCAGGGGATCACGCGGGTCGGCAGGCCCTTCGAGTACATCCTCGGCCAACTGGAGCTGCCGCCGGAGATGGCCGGTGTCGGCGGCGTGGTGTGCCTCGCCGAGGAGTCTCTGACGGGTATTCAGGTGGCCGTCGAGGGATATGTGCACCAGGGCGAGGTGACGGTGTACGGCGTGCTGGATTCCATCAACTATCCCGACTCCTCCTCGTTCCTGCGCCACCAGTACCCCAGCTCCCTGCCCGAGCCGGTGCAGCACAGGCTGAGCGACGTCTCGACGCGGGTGATCGAGCAGATCGGGATGGACTCGGCCACCTTCAGCATCGAGTTCTTCTACGATCCGGGCACCGACGAGATCAACCTGCTGGAGATCAACCCCCGGCACTCGCAGTCGCACGCCGAGCTGTTCGAGTACGTCGACGGTGTGCCCAACCACCACTGCATGCTGAGCCTCGCCCTCGGCGAGGACCCCGCCCTCCCCTACCGCCAGGGCCCCTACCGCACGGCCGCCAAGTGGTACCACCGCTGGTTCACCGACGGTGTGGCCCGCGAGGTGCCGACCGCCGAGGAGATCGCACGGGTGGAGCGGGACATACCCGGTGTGGTGGTCGAGGTGGTTCCTGATAAGGGCCAGCGGCTGGCGGACCTCGGCCAGCAGGACAGTTACAGCTACGAGATCGCCCACGTCTTCACCGGGGGCGAGGACGACGACGACATGCGGGAGAAGTACGACCGTGCCATCGCGGCGCTGCGTCTCGGGTTCGGCGACGAGCCCGGGTCCGCGCCCGAGTCCGGGTCCGGGTCCGAACCCGGCACCAGCACCGTACCCGGCCCGCGAGGAGAGACCACCGGACGGCAGCCCGAGAAGCAGGGGCAGGAGTGAGCCCGTCCGGCTGACCGCACCCCGCCCCGGCGTGGTGCGTCCTGAGGAAAGGAGCGATGCCTCCGTATGCGTGTGGTGAACAATCTGCCCTACGCCACGAAGGAAGACCCGCACGTCAGCGTGCCCATGTCCGACGGCACCCTGCTGTCGGCCCGCGTCTGGCGCCCCACCTCCTCCGACCAGGAACCCGTGCCCGCGGTGCTGGAGTACGTCCCGTACCGCCAGCGCGACCTCACCTCCGTGCGCGACTCGATCCACCACCCCTACATCGCCGGACACGGCTACGCGTGCGTGCGCGTGGACCTGCGCGGCACGGGTGACTCCGAGGGTGTGCTGGAGGACGAGTACCTGGAACAGGAGCAGCGCGACGCCGAGGACATCCTCGCCTGGCTGGCCGACCAGCCCTGGTGCGACGGCAACACCGGCATGATGGGCATCTCCTGGGGTGCCTTCGCCGCGCTCCAGGTAGCGGCACGGCAGCCGGAGAGCCTGCGCGCGGTGGTCATCGCCTCCTTCACCGACGACCGCTACGCCGACGACATGCACTACATGGGCGGTGCGCTGCTGTCCGACAACCTGGCCGAGGCGGGCACCATGTTCGCCTACGCCACCTGCCCGCCCGACCCGGCCGTGGCCGGTGAGCGGTGGCGGGAGATGTGGCGGGAGCGGCTGGAGAACACCGAGCCGTGG
The DNA here is from genome assembly GCF_053611545.1 of Streptomyces sp. NPDC054796. Classification (NCBI taxonomy): domain Bacteria; kingdom Bacillati; phylum Actinomycetota; class Actinomycetes; order Kitasatosporales; family Streptomycetaceae; genus Streptomyces; species Streptomyces sp. NPDC054796. The sequence continues at coordinate 43,494 of NZ_JBSHAO010000052.1, forward strand.
GTCCTGGAGTGGCTGCGCCACCAGCGTCGCGACGACTACTGGCGGCACGCCTCCGTCTGCGAGGACTACAGCGCGGTGCGCTGCCCCGTCCTCGCCTCCAGCGGCTGGGCCGACGGCTACTCCAACGCCGTGACCCGGCTCCTGGCCCATCTGAACGTGCCGCGCAAGGGCCTGATAGGGCCGTGGTCCCACAAGTTCCCGCACCTGGGCGAGCCGGGTCCCGCGATCGGCTACCTCCAGGAGGTCGTCCGCTGGTGGGACCACTGGCTGAAGGGCGTCGACAACGGCGTCATGGAGGGCCCGGTGCTGAGCGCCTGGATGCAGGACAGTGTGCCGCCCTCCACCTCCTACGAGGAGCGGCCAGGCCGCTGGGTCGGCGAGCGGGAGTGGCCCTCCCCCGGCATCGAGCAGGTGGCACACCCCCTGCTGCGGCACCGCATCGCGGACCCGGCACATGTGGACACGTCGCACACCGACGGGACACACGTGGACGGGGACATGGACGGAGACAAGGACGGGGACATGGACGGGGACGACTGCGCGTCGGCGCACACCCCGGGCGAGGCACTGACGGTGCAGTCGCCGCTCTCCGTCGGCCAGTTCGCGGGCAAGTGGGCCTCCTACAACGCGCCGCCCGACCTCCCCTACGACCAGCGCGAGGAGGACGGCGGCTCCCTCGTCTTCGACACCGAGCCACTGGACGAGCGGGTGGAGATCCTGGGCTCGCCGAGCGTCGAGCTGGACCTGTCGGTGAGCGAACCCGTGGCGCAGGTGGCGGCGCGCCTGTCGGACGTGGCGCCCGACGGCAGCGCCACCCGTGTCACCTACGGCGTGCTGAACCTGGCACACCGCAACGGCACCGACGCACCCGAACCGCTGGAGCCCGGACGCCGCTACCGCGCGCGCTTCCAGCTCAACGGCGTGGCCCAGGCGTTCCCGCCGGGGCACCGCATCCGGCTGTCGCTCTCCACCTCGTACTGGCCGCTGGCGTGGCCGCCGCCCAAGCCGGTGCTGCTGAGCGTGTACGAGCGCTCCAGCACCCTGACCCTGCCCTTCCGCCCGGCCGACGCGCCCGACGGGCTGCCCCGCGAACCGTTCGGCGAGGCCGAGGGCACACCCCCGCTGGCCACCACGTCGCTGACTCCGCCCGAGGAACGGTGGGACGTCAAGCGTGACCTGATCGGCTACACGTCCGAGCTGGAGATCGTGAAGGACCGGGGCATGGAGCGCTTCGAGGACATCGCTCTTGATGTGGGCCGCAGGGCCTACGAGCGCTACGCGGCCGTCGCGGACGACTTCACCTCGGTCAGCGGCGAGTCCACCTGGACGATGACCTTCCGGCGGGAGGCGTGGGAGGCGCGGGTGGTGACCCGTACGGTGCTCTCCTCCGACGAGACGGACTTCTTCGTGCACGCCACGCTGGACGGCTACGAAGGCGAGCGACGGGTCTTCTCGCGCACGTGGAACGAGACGGTGCCACGGGACTGTCTGTGAGCGGTGCGCCGGAGGTGTGACGACGGGACGACGGGGCGGCGGGCGTGTGGCCCGTCGTCAGGTCGTCAGGCCGTCAGGTGCGGCGCGTCTCGGTGCCCAGGCCGAGCGCCTGGGCCAGCTCCTGCGCGTTCGCGAACCGCCCGTCCTCGGGCAGTCGCGACGCCAGGCCGACGAGCTGGTCGGGGGCGTGCTCGGAGCGCAGCGCTTCCAGGACGGTGGCGCGGTCGGCCGGGTAGACGTGCCGCCCCAGATAGCGGGCCAGTTCGGCGCGCAGCGCCACGTCCCGGGGTGTCATGCCGGGCGGGGTGCCGCCGACGTGCTCGGTGTGCGGGTCGAGATCGACGTCGGGCTGGTCCTCACCCGACGGTTCCAGCTCCCGCTCCTCCACCCGGTTGGAGCGCAGCTCGCCTTGGAGCCGCTTCTTGGCCTCGTCGTCCTGAAGAGGGCCGTTCTTGTCGTTCTCCTGCATGGCGCAGCACTCCCTCGCGCTCCTGGCCTGTGGCCTGCGGCACCGCGACGCGGGACGCGCCGCGCTGTGGGCCGTCTCCCCAGGCTGCGGCAGTGCCGTGCGCGCCGCATCCTGTCCATGACCGCTCCGGCACGGCCGTACGCACCGCACGGCCCCGTGGCGCGTACCGGCCGTGCCGGACGGCACACGCGGCAAGGGGGCCACCGCCGTTTGCACACGTCCCGCCCGGGCACTCCGAGGTGCTCGGACGCGGAGCCCAGGAGGTCGCAGAGGATGACGACGGAGCAGCACACCCTTCCGGCGAAGCCCGGACCACGGACGGCCGACGGAACCGTGCCGGGGTCGGAAGCAGAGCCGGAGCCGGGCGAGCGAGGCCCTTCGCCCCACGGGCACCGCAAGGCCGTCGCGGCGCACTTCACGCACCTGGTGGACGAGGGCGCGCTCGATCTCCCCCTCCCCGGCAGCGGCGACGGGGGCACGCGGCGGCGCTGGGCCGCGCTCGCGGACCTCGCCGAGCGCGACCTCGCCCTGGCCCGGCTCGCCGAGGGCCACACCGACGCGCTGGCGATCCTCGCCGAGCTGCGGCATCTGGGCCGCACCGGGCTGCCCGAGCCGCAGCCGGGAGAGCGCTGGGCGGTGTGGGCCGCTGAGCCCCCGGGGCCCGGCCTGCACGCCGAGCGCTCCCCCGGCGGGACCTGGCTGCTGAGCGGTCTCAAGCCGTACTGCTCGGGGGCCAGGGTGTGCACCCACGCGCTGGTCACGGCCAGGGACGGGGAGGAGAGCAGGCTGTTCGCGCTCAGAGTGGACGGCACGTGCAGCGCGCCCGTTCCCGACAGCTGGCCCGCGCCCGGCATGGCGGCCAGCGACACCCTCGACATGCGCTTCGAGTCCGCGCCCGCCGTGCCCGTCGGCCCGCCGGGCGCCTACGTGGAGCGCCCCGGCTTCCACCACGGTGGCATCGGCGTCGCGGCCTGCTGGTACGGCGGCGCCCGCGCGGTGGCCGCCACCCTGCTCGACGCGGCCCGGGAGCGCGGCCCCGAGCCGCACGCGCTGGCACACCTCGGCGCCGTCGACTCCGGTCTGGAGGCGGCCGACGCGCTGCTGGAGCGGGCCGCCGCCGAGACCGACGCGGACCCCGAGGACCGCGCGCACACCGCCGCGCGACGAGCGCTGCGGGTGCGTGCCTTCGTCGAGGCCACCGCATCCGATGTGCTGCGCCACGTCGGGCGCGCCCTGGGCGCCGGGCCGCTGGGCCACGACGCCGCGCACGCGCGCGACGTCGCCGACCTGACCGTCTACCTCCGCCAGCACCACGCGGAGCGCGACCTCGCCCGGCTCGGCGCCGCACTGGCGGAGGGCGGCTCCGGCGCGGCCGCGGGCCATTCGCGCGGTGCCCACGAGGAGGCCCGGTGAGGCCGCGGAGCACCACGGGCCGGAGCGGGCAGCCCGAGACCTCCGCCGACCCGATACCCGCCGACCCGGTGCCCTCCGACCCGACGCCCGCCGGTCCGACGCCCGCCGATCCGATCCAGGCCCCCGGCACGCCCGAGGAGCAGTGGGCCGCCTGGCCGGGTCCCGCGCGGTTCCCCGAGTGGGACCTCAGCAGCCTGCGCCGCGTCGTGGTCGTCGCCGCGCATCCCGACGACGAGGTGCTCGGGCTCGGCGGCACCCTCGCGCGCCTCGCCGAGGCGAACGTGCGGTTGCGGCTGGTGGCGGTCACCGACGGCGAGGCGTCCCACCCGGACAGTACGGCGCCGATCGCCAGGGAACTCGCCCGCGTCCGCAGGGCCGAGACGCTGAGCGCCCTCGCCGAACTGGGCGCGGGCGACACCGAGGTGATCAGCCTCGGCCTCCCCGACACCGGGGTCGCCGAGGGCGAGTCCCGGCTCACCGCGCGGCTGGCCGAGCTGACGGAGGGCTTCGACGTGTGCGCGGCGCCCTGGAGCGGCGACGCGCACGCCGACCACGAGGCGGCGGGCCGGGCCGCGAGCGCGGCGGGCACGGCCAACGGCGTACCCGTACTGCACTACCCGGTGTGGACCTGGCACTGGTCGCACCCCGGCGACTCCCGCGTGCCCTGGGACCGCGCGGCGCGCGTCTCCCTGGACGCCCGCGCGAGGGCCCGTAAGCGCGCTGCGCTGGACTGCTTCGTCAGCCAGCTCCAGCCGCTGGGCGACGCGCACGCCGACGCACCCGTCCTGCCGCCAGGGGAACTGGCCCACTTCCTGCGCGACTTCGAGGTGGTGCTGCGGTGAACACCCCCGCCGCCTACTTCGCCGACATGTACGAGCGCGCCGACGACCCATGGGAGCTGGCAGAGCGCTGGTACGAGCGGCGCAAGTACGCGCTCACCGTCGCCGCACTGCCCCGCCGCGCCTACCGCAGCGCCTTCGAGCCCGGCTGCTCCGTCGGGGTGCTGAGCACGCTCCTCGCGGAGCGCTGCGCATGGCTGCTGTGCTGCGACCGCTCCGAGCGCGCCGTCGCCGCCGCGAGGCGCAGGCTCGCGCCGTTCCACCCGCACGTGCGCGTGGAGCGGCGCGAGCTGCCCGAGGAGTGGCCACGGGAGCGCTTCGACCTGGTGGTCCTCTCCGAGATGCTCTACTACTTCGGGCCCGCCGACGCCGCCCGCCTGGCGGACCGCGCCGTGGACTCCCTGGACGCGGGCGGCACCCTCCTCGCGGTGCACTGGCGCCACCCCGTGCCGGAACACGCGCTCTCGGGCGACGCCGCGCACGAGGTGCTGCGCGCCGCGCCGGGGCTGGTCGGCATCGCCCGCCACGAGGAGCCGGACTTCGTGCTGGAGGCGTTCGTCCGCGCCTCGCACGGGCAGGACGCCGCTGCCCTCTCGGTGGCCGCTGATGAGGGGCTGACGTGATCCGCGCGGTCGCCGTCGTCGTACCGGCCCACGACGAGGAGGAACTGCTCAGCGCCTGTCTGGAGTCTGTGCGCCGTGCCGCGCTGCACCCCGCGCTGCGAGGGCTGCGGGTCGAGGCGGTCGTGGTCGCCGACTCCTGCCGGGACGCCACGGCCGGGGCGGGACGCGCGGGCGGCACGCACGTGGTCGAGGCGGACGTGCGCAGCGCGGGGGCCGCCAGGGCGCTGGGCACGGCGCACGCACTGCGCCGCCTCACGGCGGCGGGGGCGGGAAAGGATCAGTCCGCGCTGTCGGATCCGACGGGTCTGTCGGGTCTGTCGGGTCTGTCGGCCGACGAGGTGTGGCTGGCGCACACCGACGCCGACAGCCGGGTGCCCCGGCGGTGACTCGCGGCGCAGCTCGCCCGCGCGGCCGAGGGCTGCCACGCCGTGGTCGGCACCGTCACCGTCGGGGACTGGTCTCCGCACACGCCCGCCACGGCGGCCCGCTTCCGCGCGCACTACACCGCACACCGCGCCGCCGCCGCCGTACCCGGAGCCGTGCACCCGCATGTGCACGGGGCGAATCTGGCGGTACGCGCCGACGCGTACACCGCCGTCGGCGGGTTCCCCCGGGTGCCCACGGGCGAGGACCGCGCCCTGGTCGCTGCCCTGGACGCGGCGGGATGGCGCGTCCGGCGCACCGAGGCCCACCCGGTGCTGACCTCCGCGCGCAGAGTGCCCCGCGCGCCCGGGGGCTTCGGCGACTTCCTGCTCGGCATGGAGGCCCTGGAGGCCCTGGACCCTCTGGAGCGTCTCCCGTCGCGCGAGCCGCCCGGCCGAGGGCCCCGGCGACCGGCATACGAAGAGGGCCGCCACGCGGGGAGCGGGCGCCATGTGTAACGGGCCGCGAGCGTGTCACCCGTGCCGTGGCGGGCCACCACGGACAGCGTCACCGTCCGCACCGCTGAAGTCGCCGATCCGGTTCACCGCGCAGATCATGAACGGGGGAGGCGGAGAACCGTAGAACGGGGAACGAGAGACGAAGGACCGGGGACGAGGAACGAGGAACGAGGAGGAACGATGCCTGCGGGTTCCAACGCCAAGCGCGAGCGGCAGTACGAGCACATCAAGGAGGGCGCCAAGAAGCGCGGCGCCTCCACCGGCAGGGCGAAGGAGATCGCCTCCCGCACGGTGAACAAGGAGCGGGCCCAGACCGGTGAGGCCAGGCGCGCGAGCCGGACCTCGGTCCAGGACAAGCCGGCGCCCAAGCGCGGTGGCGAGCGCTCCCACAAGGGCCCCACGAGCCCCACCCGCGACCAGCTCTACAACGAGGCGAAGCAGCGTGGTGTCAAGGGCCGCTCGCAGATGAACAAGAAGCAACTGGAGAAGGCCCTCGGGCACTGACCCGGTGCACGCGACGCGGCACACGACGCGGCGAGGAGAGGAAGAGAAGTGGCGCACAACGAGCTGAGCGGACGCCGTGTCCTGGCGATCACCGCCAACTACGGCGTCGAGCAGGACGAGCTGACCGTCCCGCTGCGGCGGCTGCGCGAGAGCGGCGCCGAGGTCGACGTGGCGGCCGTCTCCGACGAACCGGTCCGTACCCTCGTCGGCGACAAGGACCCGGGCGAGACGCTCCGGCCCACGGTCGAACTGACCAAGGCCGACCCGTCCGGCTACGACCTGCTCCACATCCCCGGCGGCACCCTGAACGCCGACGCGCTGCGGCTGAACGACACGGCCGTCGAGATGGTCCACGCGTTCACCTCCTCCGGGCGGCCCGTGGCATCCATCTGCCACGGCCCGTGGCTGCTCGTCGAGGCCGCCGTCGTCGAGGGCAAGCGGCTCACCTCGTACCCGTCGGTGGCGACGGACATCCGCAACGCGGGCGGTGAGTGGGTGGACGAGCCGGTCGTCAGCGACGACGCCGGAGGGTGGACGCTCATCACCTCCCGCAACCCGCACGACCTCGACGACTACCTCCGCGAGGTCGGCGCGGCGCTCAAGGCGACCCCCGGCCGCGGCTGAGGAATGCCGACGAGGCCCAGCGAGCCAGCGAGCCAGAAGGAGAAACACAGGCACATGGTCACCGAATCGCACGCTTCCGCCACACAGGTCTCGGTGCAGCTCAGCGGCTGCGACACGCAGGACGCGCAGGCCGTCTTCACCGTGCTGCACTCGCTGTTCCCCTCCGAGCGGGAGTCCGAGGGACCGCACCGGGCCGAGGGCGGCGCCCGGCCCGACGTATGGCTGTCGGACTTCGACGTGGCGGGCGGCGGGGGCCGCCCCGACCGCCCCGCGCTGAAGGGCACGGTGGCGGCCGAGCTGCAAGGCGCGCCCCAGGCGGTCGGCCTGCTGGAACGGGCGCTGGCCGACGCCTTCACCGTGCACGAGGAGAACTCGGCGGCCGGGGACCAGGAGCAGCAGCGGTGGCTGCGGCTGGAGAGCCGCTGAGCGGCCATCGGTGAACGAACGGTGAGAGCCGGGGCGCGTGGGGCGCCCCGGCTCTCCGCCGCCCCGAACGGCGGGGCGGTGGGGTGCGGGCTCAGCCGATGAAGCGGACGTCGGGATGACGGGGCGACGGGCCGTCGAGCACGGGCTGGTGGCGCCCTCTCAGATGCTGCTCGAAGAAGGCGAGGAGATAGGCACGGCGGCTTCTGGTGAACCGTTCCGCATCGACCGTGCCGATCATCCCGTCGCGCAGCCCGGAGGGCAGGCCGATGCGGTCGTCCAGGGCGGGGAGGAGGATCTGGTAGTCGGTGAACGAGTTGTGCTCGGAGCGCTCGGTCCACAGGTCGCGCCGCCACCCGCGGGAGTGCTCCCACATCGCCTTCCAGGAGGGCGAGTGCTCGTGGGTGTGCGGATGCTCCGTGGTCTCCGTGCGCAGCCACGCGCCCATCTGGAGGAACGGCCGGTCCAGGCCGGTCCTGGCTACGGGCAGCAGCTGTCCGGGGTCGCTCCAGTCGTAGCCGAGCGGCCCGTCCAGATTGGCCCCGGCGTGTACGCGGCCGTCGAGCCGCATCACCTCGGCCGTGGTCATGCCGCCGAGCGAGTGCCCGAACATGCCGGTACGGGACAGGTCCAGGGAGCGCGCGAGCCCTCCGGGCAGCGCCTTGTCGGCCACGTCCGGCGCTGCGCCCCCGGCGAGCGCGTGGAGCCGGTCGAGAACGAACCGGATGTCGGCCAGCCTGACGTCGAGTGCCGCCCTGCTCCGCTCGACGGGTGAGGTGATGCCGGTGAGCGCGGGCGAGGGCTCGGCGACACGGCCGTCGGGGAACTCGACCGCGTGCGCCTCATAGGTGTGGTCGACGGTGACCACCGCGTATCCCCGGCTGGCCAGTTCCGTCACGGCGACGGTGTCCAGGACCCGCTCGTTGTACATGCCCGGCGAGTACAGCACCACGGGCATGCGTCCCACGGTGGTGGCCGGTGGTGGGCCGGTCCTGGCGTGGGTGCCGATTCCGGCCCAGTCGACGGCGCCGGGCTCCGTCTTGAGGATCTTCGCCGCGCCCGCGTCGAACACGGCCGCGGCCCGGGGGCGCATGTAGGGCGCCCGCGCTGCGCCGTCGCCGTCGCCGGGGCGCGCCGGGTACCACACGCTGACCATCAGCTCCCGCGGGCGCTTCGCGTCCTCGCCCCAGGGATCGGCGCGTCCGTGGTCGGTCAGCCACCACTCGACGGTGCCGACAGGGTGCGGTCCCGTGGGGCGCGGCAGGCCGAGGCGGATTCCCCCGGCGGTTCCGGAGGCGGTCGGGGCGGTCCGGGTGGCGGCTCCGGCGCTCGCGGTGCCCACGGCTCCCGAGGCGCCCATGGCGGCGAGCCCCGCCAGCCCGCCGAGGCCGCCCAGCAGGGCCCGTCGGGTCACGCTACGTTTCACAGTTCGCATGCCCCGAGCCTGCTGCGGGCGCCCCTCCCGTGTCCCCGCCCTTTCGTACGCGGCCACCCCTGACTTTCGTCAGGGACGCGCGGGCGGCCATCCGCCACACGAGCGTTCACCTCGTTCTCGCTGTCCGCCGCGGTTTCTCCTTCCTCCCCTCCCCCGCCGCTTGCTGCACTGGATCAGGGGCTGACCTCGGCTCCCACGCCCCGTCCAACCGGCCACTGGCCGCCGACGTACGAGGTATCGCGCTCATGAGCGTCCTTCAGGCCGCCGCCACCGGTTCCAGCACCGGCACCGGTACCGGCACCGGCAGGCACGAGAACGTCGTCTTCCACAACGACCCGGAGACCGGCCTGCGCGCGATCGTGGCCATCCACTCCACCGTGCTCGGCCCAGCGCTGGGCGGCACCCGCTTCTTCCCCTACGCGCGCGAGTCCGACGCGCTCCACGACGTGCTCGCGCTCTCCCGGGGCATGACCTACAAGAACGCGCTCGCCGGGCTCGGCCTCGGCGGCGGCAAGGCCGTCATCATCGGCGACCCGGCGGCCGACCGCACGGACGCGCTGATGCGCGCGTACGGCAGGTTCGTCGACTCGCTCAACGGCGCCTACATCACCGCCGCCGACGTCGGCACGGACAGCGGCGACATGGACCTGGTCGCGCGGGAGACCCGCCATGTCGTGGGCCGCTCCGCCGGTAAGGGCGGCTGCGGCGACACCTCGGTCCTCACCGCGTACGGGGTGCTGCAAGGCATGCGCGCCGCGGCGGAACAGGTGTGGGGCTCGGCCCGGCTCCAGGGCCGCAGGGTCGGCGTCGAGGGCGTCGGCAAGGTGGGCTCCCGGCTGGTGGGGCTGCTCCTGGAGGCGGGCGCGCACGTGGTGTGCTGGGACGCCGACGCCCGCGCCCCCGCCCGCGCCCTCGGCACGCTGTCACGCACCCGCCCCTACGGGGACCGCGTCGAGATCGTGCCGAAAGGCAGCACCCGGCCCGTACACGCCGACCTGGACATCTACGCGCCGTGCGCCCTCAGCGGCGCCATCGACGAGACGGTCGCGGAGTCCCTGACCGCCTCCGTGGTGTGCGGCGCGGCCAACTGCCAGTTGCCGCACCCGGGGATCGCGGACATCCTGCGCGAGCGCGGGGTGCGCTACGTGCCGGACTACCTCGTCAACTCCGGCGGGGTCATACAGGCCGCCGACGAGCTGCGGGGCTTCGACATGACGCGCGCCAAGCGCAGGGCGTCCCGCATCTTCCAGACCGTGCGCCAGGTCCTCGCCCTCTCCACGGCGCGGGGCATCACGACCCTTGCCGCCGCCGGGCTGCTGGCGGAGCGGCGCATCGGCGGGTCGTGCGGCGGGCTCGGCCCCGCGCTCACCGGCTCCGGTGTTCCGGGCATCGCCTATCCGGGCGGCCCGGAACGGCTGGCTCCGCGCACACCCCCGTCCACCGTTCCCCGGGCCGTCAGGAAAGGACGACCGTGAAGACCACGAAGCCTGCGCAGACCGTGCAGCCCGCGCAGACCGTGCGGCAAGCCGCCTTCGACCTCCTCCGCGCCCACGACGCCACGCTCCTCTTCGGGAACCCCGGCACGACCGAACTCCCCTTCCTGACGGGCCTCCCCGAGGACTTCCGCTACGTCCTCGGGCTCAACGAGGCGTCGGTGACGGGCATCGCCGACGGGTACGCGCAGGCCACGGGCCGCCCCGCCGTCGTCAACCTGCACACCGCAGCGGGACTCGGCAACGCCATAGGCGCCCTCGTCAACGCGCGCGGCGCACGCAGCCCCCTGGTGGCGCTGGTGGGTCAGCAGTCCCGCGGTCTCATCGGCTCGGCCGGCGCGCTGGCCAACACCGAGCCGGTCACGCTGCCGCTCGGCGCGGTGAAGCACTCCGAGGAACCGGCCAGGGCGGACGAGGTCCCGGCAGCGCTCGCCCGCGCCCTGCACATCGCTGCCCAGCCGCCCGCCGGGCCCGTCGTGCTGTCGGTCCCCATGGACGACTGGTCCAGGCCCGCCGACGAGGAGGCGGCACGCGTCAGCGCCGGCCGCACCGTGCACAGCCGTACCGTGCCGGAACCCGCGGCCCTCGACGCGCTGGCCAGGGCGCTCACCGGGGCGCGCGCTCCGGCGATGGTGGTGGGTCCCGACGCGGCCACCGACGAGGGCTTCGAGGCGGCGGGGCGGCTCGCGCATCTGCTGGGCACCCCGGTGTGGATCGACGGGTGGGGAGCGCGCTGCGGCTTCCCCACGGGCCACCCCGCCTTCCGTGGCGTGCTGCCCATGTCGCCGCAGGGCGTGGCCAAGACCCTGTCCGGGCACGACCTCGTGCTGTGCGCGGGTGCCCCGGTCTTCCGCTACCTCTCCGAGGGCCCGGAGGACGCGGCGTCGGCGCTCCCGGAGATGCCGCGCGTCCTCGCGCTGACCAGCGATCCCGCCGAGGCGGCGCGGGCCGTCGCCGGGGACGCCTACTGCGGGGACGTCGGACTCACGCTGCGCGAACTGTGCCGTCGCGTCCCCGGACCCGTACGCGCGCTGGAGTCGCCCGTACGGACCCCGCTGCCCACGCCCGCGCCCGGCGCGCGGTTCACGGGCCAGCCGGAAGTCATCGGGACGCTGGCCGGACTGCTGCCGGACGAGACGGTGCTGGTGCACGAGGCGGCGCGCGAGTTCCCGCTGCTGTGGTCGCATCTGCCGCACCGGCTGCCCGGCAGCTACTACTTCCCCGGCGGCTACGGGCTGGGCTTCGCCACGGCGGGCGCCGTCGGCATCCAACTGGCCACCGAGCGGCCCGTGGTCGCGCTCGTCGGGGACGGCGCGCTCCAGTACACGGTGCAGGCGCTGTGGACCGCTGCGCAGCACCGGCTGCCGGTCGCCTTCGCCGTGCTGGACAACGGCGAGTACGGGGTGCTCAAGGACCAGCTCTCCGCCGACGGCACGGCGCGCACGCCCGGGATGGACATCCCCAGCATCGACGTCTGCGCGCTCGCCCGCGGCTACGGGGTCCCCGCGCGCGGCGCGGACACGGCGGAGGAGCTGGCCTCGGCGCTGGCCTGGGCCCTGGAGAATCCAGGCCCGCACCTGGTGGCCATCCGCGTCGAGGAGGGGGCGCGGGCCGCCTGAGAGCCACCGCTCAGGCGGCCCGCACGGGCCTGCCCGGGTGCGGCACACCCAGCCTCGCCGCACCCGGGCTCACCGCACCCGGGTGCACGGCACCCCGGCTCGCCGCCCCCGGCCACGAGGGTGCCTGCCGCCCCCGGCGCGCGCGGACGAGGCTGTGCACAGCGCCGAAGCGGCGCAGCGCACACCCCGCCGGAGCCCCCCGACGGACTCCGGCCCCCGCCCCGAGGAAGGCCACCCGCACATGTCCACCGAGCCCACATCCACCCGCCCCACCTCCCCCAAGACCGTACTGATCACGGGTGCCAGCAGCGGCATCGGCGCCGCCACCGCGCGGCAGCTCGCCGCCGACGGCCACACCGTCGTGCTCGGCGCCCGCCGCGAGGAACGGCTCGCCGCCCTCGCGCGGGAGATCCGCGCGGACGGCGGCACCGTCAGCCACCGCCCCCTGGACGTGACCGACGCGTCGGACGTGGACTCCTTCGTCCGCGACGCGCGGGAGCGGTACGGGCGCGTCGACGTCATGGTCAACAACGCCGGTGTGATGCCCCTGTCCAAGCTGGAGGCGCTCAAGGTCGACGAATGGAACCGCATGATCGACGTCAACGTCCGCGGACTGCTCCACGGCATCGCCGCAGCGCTGCCGGTGATGCGGGCCCAGGGCGGCGGCCACTTCGTCAACCTCGCCTCCATCGGCGCCCATGTGGTGAGCCCGACGGCCTCGGTCTACTGCGCCACCAAGTACGCCGCCTGGGCGATCTCGGAGGGGCTGCGCCAGGAGGTCGGCGACATCCGCGTCACCACCATCTCCCCGGGTGTCACCGAGTCCGAGCTGGCCGACACCATCACCGACCCGCCGGCCAGGGAGTGGACACGCGAATACCGCCGTATCGCCCTGCCCGCTTCCGCCGTCGCACGGGCCATCTCCTACGCGGTGGCCCAGCCCGACGATGTCGACGTCAACGAGATCGTCGTCCGGCCCGTCGCGACCATGTGACGCCACGCGCGGGCGCGCGGCCGGATGTGGCACAGCCGACAGCCCGCGACGGATGATCACGTCGTCTCCACGTGTTGCGCCTTGCGGACGTGCTCCCCTCCTCCCCCCGGAGGACCCCGGGAGCGCGTCCGCAGCACACTTCCGACCGAGGAGACAGACCCGTGATATCCAGCGACCCCGCAGCCCGCGCCGCGCAGGTGCTCTCCCGCCCGTTCTCCCTGGGCGGCCTCACCGTGCCGAACCGCGTCGCCATGGCGCCGATGACCCGCGAGTTCTCGCCGGGCGGTGTGCCGGGGCCCGACGTCGCGGACTACTACGCCCGGCGCGCCGCGGGCGGCGTCGGCCTGATCATCACGGAGGGCACATACGTCGACCACCCCGCCGCGGGAACCAGCGGCAACGTGCCGCGCTTCCACGGCGAGGACGCGCTGGCGGGCTGGGGACGCGTCGCCGAGTCGGTGCACGCGGCGGGCGGCACGATCATGCCGCAGCTCTGGCACGTCGGCATGGCCCGCGAGGCCGGGGCGCCGCCCTTCCCCGACGCGCCGCCATCCGGGCCCTCCGGGCTCGCCCTGGACGGGACGCCCTCCGGCCACACGATGACGCGGGAGGACCTGGACGACGTCATCGCGGCCTTCGCCGGAGCAGCGGCGGCGGCCGAGCGCCTCGGCTTCGACGGCATCGAACTGCACGGCGCCCACGGCTACCTCATCGACCAGTTCCTGTGGGAGGGCACCAACCGGCGCACCGACGACTACGGCGGTGACGCCGTGGCCCGTGCGCGCTTCGCTGCCGAGATCGTGGCCGCCTGCCGCGCGGCGGTCTCCAACGGGTTCCCGATCCTCTTCCGCATGTCGCAGTGGAAGATGAACAACTACGAAGCGCGCCTCGCGGAGAGCCCGGAGGAGCTGGAGGCCATCCTCGCGCCGCTCGCCGCAGCCGGCGTCGACGCCTTCCACTGCTCGACGCGCCGCTACTGGCTGCCCGAGTTCGAGGGCTCGGACCTCAACCTCGCCGGGTGGGTCAAGAAGCTGACGGGCAGGCCGACGCTCACCGTCGGCTCGGTCGGCCTCGACAACGAGTTCATCGCCTCGTTCAAGGGCGGGCAGTCCACGGTCACGGGCATCGACGGGCTGCTGGACCGGATGGAGCGCGACGAGTTCGACCTCGTCGCCGTCGGCCGTGCCCTGCTGGGCGACCCGCAGTGGGCGGCCAAGGTCTTCGAGGGGCGCACGGACGAGCACGTCCCGTTCGACGCGTCGATGCTGCGCACGCTGAGCTGACGGCCCCTTCGCGGGGTGCGGAAGGAAACGGGGGGTTGCCCCTGCACGCTGGTGTGCCCCTTCACGGAGTACGGGGTGAAGGCCACACGGGGTGCCCGCTTCTCGCAGGGGTGCGCCCTGCCGGTGCCCCCTGGGGTTTCGTCAGCGATGCTCGGGCCGGTGGCTTCGGCGCGACGTGTGGTTGCGGTGCGCCGAAGCCACCCGCCCGGCCACCCCACAAACCGCCCACCCCCACCCCCCCCCCCCCCGGGCGGGGGCCCAAAATCA
>NZ_JBSHAO010000053.1:0-55072 GCF_053611545.1 Streptomyces sp. NPDC054796
TGTGGGGCCCCCCACTTCCCCCACAACCGGTATGTGCCCCCCGGGGGGCCCCCCCCCCCCCGGGGGGTTTTGGGGGGGCCCCGCCGGCGCCCCCTCCAGGAGGAGACGCGGACCGGGCCGCCGCGCCGTGCGGAGCTGGCACGGCTCACGGACGAGTGGCTGGCCGGGCTGCTCGGCACCCCGCGCGACGGCGTCGCGCTCGTCGCGGTCGGCGGCTACGGGCGCGGCGAACTGTCGCCCCGCAGCGATCTGGACGTGCTGCTGCTCCACGACGGGCGTACCGGACCGGGTGAGATCGCGGAGATCGCCGACCGCGTCTGGTACCCCGTCTGGGACCTCGGCCTCGCCCTCGACCACTCCGTACGCACCACGGCCGAGGCCCGTAAGACCGCCGAGGACGACCTCAAGGTGCAGCTCGGGCTGCTGGACGCGCGGCATGTAGCGGGCGACGCGGCACTCACGGCCGACCTGCGTACCGGGGTGCTCGCGCAGTGGCGTGCCCAGGCGCCCAAGCGGCTGCCCGAACTCCACGAGATGGCCGCCGAGCGGGCCGAGCGGCACGGCGAGCTCCAGTTCCTCCTGGAACCCGACCTCAAGGAGGCGCGCGGCGGGCTCAGGGACGCCACGGCGCTGCGCGCCGTCGCCGCCTCCTGGCTCGCCGACGCGCCGCGCGAGGGCCTGGAGGCGGCGCGCGGGGCGCTGCTCGACGTGCGCGACGCGCTCCACCTGGCCACCGGGCGGGCCACCGACCGGCTCGCGCTCCAGGACCAGGACCAGGTCGCGGCGGCGCTCGGGCTGCTGGACGCCGACGTACTGCTGCGGCACGTCTACGAGTCGGCGCGCACCCTCTCCTACGCCTCCGACGTCACCTGGCGCGAGGTCGGCCGCGTGCTCGCCGCGCGGTCCGGGCGGGCCCGGCTGCGGGGGCTGCTGGGCGGCGGCCGGGGGCCCGCCGCCACGCAGGAGCGGACGCCGCTGGCCGAGGGGGTCGTCGAGCACGAGGGCGAGGTCGCGCTCGCCCGTACGGCGCGGCCCGACCGCGACCCCGTGCTGCCCCTGCGTGCCGCCGCCGCGGCGGCCCAGGCCGGGCTGCCGCTCTCGCTGCCCTCGGTGCGGCGCATGGCGCGCGCTACGGGGACGACGGGCGCGGGCACGGGGCCCGGCGCCCCGGTGAAGCCGCTGCCCGTGCCGTGGCCGGCCGAGGCGCGGGACGAGTTCGTGAGGCTGCTCGGCGCCGGCGAGGCCACGGTGCCCGTGTGGGAGGCGCTGGAGGCGGAGGGCCTGATCACGGGGCTGCTGCCCGACTGGGAGCGGGTGCGCTGCCGTCCGCAGCGCAACCCCGTGCACCGCTGGACCGTCGACCGGCACCTGGTCGAGGCGGCCGTCCGCGCCTCGGCCCTCACGCGGCGCGTGCACCGCCCCGACCTGCTGCTCGTCGGCGCGCTGCTCCACGACATCGGCAAGGGCTGGCCGGGGGACCACTCCGTGGCAGGGGAGACCATCGCGCGGGACATGGCGGCGCGCATCGGCTTCGACGAGCCCGACATCGAGGTCCTGGCCGTCCTCGTGCGGCACCACCTCCTGCTCATCGAGACGGCGACCCGCCGCGATCTGGACGACCCGGAGACGGTGCGCTCCGTCGCCGATCTCGTCGGCAGCGCGGACACACTGGAGCTGCTGCACGCGCTGACCGAGGCCGACGCGCTCGCGACGGGGCCCGCGGCCTGGTCGGCGTGGCGCGGGGCGCTGGTGGCCGACCTGGTCAAGCGCGTCGCCGCCGTCTTCGCGGGGGAGAGCCCCGAGGAGCAGAGCGAGCCCTTCGTGCCGACGGCGGAGGCCGAGCGCCTCGCCGTCGAGGCATGGCGCACGCAGGGGCCCGTGCTGGCGCTGCACGCACGCGCCGAGGCGCCGTCGGCGGACGCGGAAACGGACGGAACGGGAGCGGGGGAGGGCGGCGCGGAACCCGTGGGCGTCGAGCTGCTGATCGCCCTGCCGGACCAGTCCGGAGTGCTGCCGGGCGTGGCGGGGGTGCTCGCGCTGCACCGGCTGACCGTGCGCGCGGCCGATCTGCGGGTGCTGCCGCTGCCCGACGAGGTCGCGTCGGAGGCGGCCCCGGGGAGCGCGGACCGCGCGGGCGGATCCGTGCTGCTGCTGACGTGGCGGGTCGCGGCGGAGTACGGCTCGCTGCCGCAGGCGGCGCGGCTGCGGGCCGACCTCGTACGGGCGCTGGACGGCACCCTGGACATCCCCGCGCGGCTCGCCGAGCGGGAGGCCGCCTACCGCAGGCCGCGCCGCCGTGGCACGCCCCCGCCGCCGCCCCGGGTGACGGTGGCGCCGGGAAGCTCGCAGCTCGCGACCGTCATCGAGGTACGGGCGCAGGACGCGCCCGGACTGCTGCACCGCATCGGGCGCGCGCTGGAGGGCGCGGGCGTGATGGTGCGCAGCGCGCACGTCAGCACGCTCGGCGCCAACGCCGTCGACGCCTTCTACGTGACGGGTCCCGAAGCGGCCCCGCTGCCCCCGGCGGAGGCGGCGGCCCTGGCCCGCGACCTGGAGACGGCGCTGCGCTGACGGTCGGTGACGGGGTGCGGTGGTGAGAGGCGCGCGGAGGGCGGGGGCGCGGAAAAACCGTATGACGTGGCTTTCCCTCCGTTGTTAGTTTCCCGTGCCATGGACCCGCTCAGCGAAAGTGACATCCGCGCCTCCTTCGTGAACTGCTCCAAGGGGGAAGCGCGCAGGCTGAGCCTCCCCGCGGGGCTGGCCGAGCTGCCCTGGCCGGAGCTGGACTTCCTCGGCTGGCGCGACCCCGGAGCCCCGGACCGCGGCTATCTCGTCGTGCCCCGCGAGGAGGGGCCGCTGGGCGTCACGCTGCGTGCTCCGAGGGGTGTGCGGCGCAGCCTCACCAAGACCAACGTCTGCTCCTTGTGCGAGACCGCGCACGCGGGCACGGGCGTCGCGCTGCTGGCGGCCCGGCTCGCGGGGCCGGCGGGCCGGGAGGGGAACACCGTCGGCGCGTACGTGTGCGCCGATCTCGCCTGCCCGCTCTACGTCAGGGGCAAGAAGCAGTCCCTGCTCGTCAAGCGCTACCACGGGCGGCTGACGCTCGACGAGCAACTGGAGCGGCTCGCGGTCAATCTCGACGAGTTCCTCGCCAGGGTGCTGAACGGCTGACGTGCGGCGGGGCCGGAAGGCGGCCCCCGGAACACGGGCGCGCGAGCATACGGAAGCCCGTAATGTCCGGTTGGCGCGGGGACCGGCCGGACCGCACCTGACCGGTGTCCCCGAGGGCGGATACCCTTGGGGGTCGACCGCCGACTTGAACCCAGACGCGAAGGATCCGCGACCGCCGTGTTCGACACTCTCTCCGATCGCCTCGCAGCGACCTTCAAGAACCTCCGGGGCAAGGGCCGCCTGTCCGAGGCGGACATCGACGCCACGGCGCGCGAGATCCGTATCGCCCTGCTGGAGGCGGACGTCGCCCTGCCCGTCGTCCGGGCCTTCATCAAGCAGGTCAAGGAACGCGCGCTCGGCGCCGAGGTCTCCCAGGCGCTGAACCCCGCGCAGCAGGTCATCAAGATCGTCAACGAGGAGCTCGTCAGCATCCTCGGCGGCGAGACCCGGCGGCTGCGCTTCGCCAAGAACCCGCCGACCGTCATCATGCTCGCGGGCCTCCAGGGCGCCGGTAAGACCACCCTCGCGGGCAAGCTCGGCCTCTGGCTGAAGCAGCAGGGCCACACGCCCCTGCTCGTGGCCTGTGACCTCCAGCGCCCGAACGCGGTCAACCAGCTCTCGGTCGTCGCCGAGCGCGCGGGCGTGGCCGTCTACGCGCCGGAGCCGGGCAACGGCGTCGGGGACCCGGTGAAGGTCGCCGAGGACTCCGTCGTCCACGCCCGCGACAAGCAGCACGACGTGGTCATCGTCGACACCGCGGGCCGCCTGGGCATCGACCAGGAGCTGATGCGGCAGGCCGCCGACATCCGCGACGCGGTCAGCCCTGACGAGGTCCTCTTCGTCGTGGACGCGATGATCGGCCAGGACGCGGTCACCACGGCCGAGGCGTTCCGCGACGGCGTCGGGTTCGACGGCGTCGTCCTCTCCAAGCTCGACGGCGACGCGCGAGGCGGCGCCGCGCTGTCGGTCGCGCAGGTGACCGGCAAGCAGATCATGTTCGCCTCCAACGGCGAGAAGCTGGACGACTTCGACGCGTTCCACCCGGACCGCATGGCGTCCCGCATCCTCGGCATGGGCGACATGCTCACGCTCATCGAGAAGGCCGAGCAGACCTTCAGCCAGCAAGAGGCCGAGAAGATGGCGGCCAAGCTGGCGAAGGGCCCGAAGGAGTTCACGCTCGACGACTTCCTCGCGCAGATGGAGCAGGTCCGCAAGATGGGCTCGCTCTCCAAGCTGCTCGGCATGATGCCGGGCATGGGCGAGATGAAGGACCAGATCAACAATCTCGACGAGCGTGACGTGGACCGCACGGCCGCGATCATCAAGTCGATGACCCCCGGTGAGCGCGCCGAGCCCACGATCATCAACGGCTCGCGCCGCGCCCGTATCGCCCGCGGTTCCGGTGTGGACGTCAGCGCGGTCAAGAGCCTCGTGGAGCGCTTCTTCGAGGCCCGCAAGATGATGTCCAAGATGGCGCAGGGTGGCGGCATGCCCGGAATGCCGGGGATGCCCGGCATGGGCGGCGGCAAGAAGAAGGGCAAGCAGCAGAAGAAGGCCAAGGGCAAGCGCCAGTCGGGCAACCCGATGAAGCGCAAGCAGGAGGAGCAGGCCGCGGCGGACCGCAAGGCCGCGGGACCCGCACAGGGGCAGGGGCAGGGCGGCAACGCCTTCGGGCTGCCGGGCGCGGGCCAGGACGCGGGCGACTTCGAACTGCCCAAGGAGTTCAGGGACATCCTGCCCCCGAAGTAGGACGTTCTCCAGGACATCGCCCTGTCGCACGTCAGCATGTCAACGGGGCGCCTCCGGGCCCGAAAGGGCCGTCGCGGGCGCCCCGTTGGCGCGCGGCGGCGGCGCGACGGGGTGCGGGATGAGTCTCGCGGCCCGAAGGCGGATGATGTCGTCCATGCGCGTATACATCCGCCCTCCGCGGCCTTCCGACGAGCGTCAGTACAGTGAGGCGGTCGTCCGCTCCGCCGACCACCTCAGCCCGTGGAACCCGGTCGAGCCCGACGGCTTCCCCGACCTCCTGCGGCGCCAGGGCCCCACACTGCGCACGTTCATGGTCTTCGACCAGGAGGACGACGGTCTGGTCGGGCGGGTCAACGTCGCGAACATCGTGCGGGCCCGCTTCCGCAACGGCGCGCTGGGCTACGACAGTTATGTGCCCTACGCGGGCACGGGCCGGATGACGGAGGGGCTGCGCCTGATCGTCGACCGCTGCTTCAGCGGCGGCCCCGACGGGCTCGGGCTGCACCGTCTGGAGATCAACGTCCAGCCCGAGAACGCGCGCTCCCTCGCCATGGCGAAGCGGCTCGGCTTCCGGCACGAGGGCTTCTCACCCCGGATGCTCTACCTCAACGACGCCTGGCGCGACCACGAGCGCTTCGCGCTGACGGCCGAGGAATGGCCGGGCCTGGGCTGACCCGGTGGGGGCCCTCTGAGCACGGCCCGCCCCGCCGACGTCAGGCGCGCAGCGGTGCGCCGTTCGCCAGGCCCGACGGGTCGAGGCCGAGGGCGCGCGCCGCGGTGGCGCCGACGTCGGCGAGGCTGCCCGCGTCGGGGAGGAGTTCGAGCCCGGCGGCGCCCGGCCTGTGGACGAGGACGGGCACGTACTCACGGGTGTGGAAGGCGTGCCCGACCGTCGGGTCGTTGCCGTGGTCCCCGGTGACGATCAGCCGGTCGCCCGGCGCGTCCAGCAGCTCCGTCAGCGCCCCGAGCCCCTCGTCGACCCGCTCCAGCACGGCCCCGTAACCGACTCCGTCCTGCTGGTGCCCCGCGAGGTCCGACTCCTGGACGTTGGCGACGACGAGCGCGTCCCCGCCCCGCTCCGTGGCCCGTACGGCGTCCAGGGTGTGCGCCAGCACCTCGGCCGTGGGCACGGCGGGGCGGCGCGCGGCGGCCTCGCACGCGAGGATGTCGGCGGCCTTGCCCACCAGCGTCACCGGGATACCGGCGCGTGCCGCCAGCTCGGGGAGCTGGCGGGTGTGGTCGAGCGGGGCGCCCAGGTGGCGCACCTGGAGGCCGCCGTTGCGGTAGAAGCCGCTCGCCGGGGTGTCCAGGCCGACGGTTCCGCCGTCGCCCGCGCGCACGGAGTCGGCCAGCGGCCGGTCCGCGTGCCCGCCGACCGCGATCACCCGCGCGACCGGTGCGACCTCGCGCACCGTGCGCGCGATGGCGAGGATCCCCGCGAAGGGCAGGTCCTCCAGCCGTCCGGAGGCGTTCCAGTTGATGCCGGGGTCGGCCTCCAGGTTGTCGTGGACGAGGACGTGCCCGTCGACCACCAGCAGCGGCCTGCCCGCCAGGGGCTCGACGGTGTGCCCCGCCTCCTTGAGGGCGCCCGTCACCTCGTCCAGGTGCGCGCCGAGCCGTGCGACGGTCACCTCGCTGAAGTCGGCGCCCATCATCGTCTGGTGGCCCGCGTAGGTGTCGGCGCCCGGGTAGCCGAGCGCCGCCCTGCCCGCCGCTACGGGGAGCGCCGTGCGGTCGGCGAGGCCGGGGTGCGGGTGGACCAGGCCGAGGCCGAGCGCGCCGAGTGACGGCAGGCGCAGGGGGGTGCCGTTCGCCTCGCGGCAGTGGTCGAGGACGTGGCCGAGGGTGTCGGCGCGGCGGTCGCCCGCGCGCAGCACGCCCGCGTCGGGCATCGCGCCGACGCCGAGGCCGTCCACGACGACGATGACGGTCCTGCTGCTCATGTCTCGCTCATCTCCTGGTGCGGTCCCCGTTCGTGATGCGGTGGTGCGGTGGTGCGGTGGTGCGGTGGTGCGGTGGTGTGTGGCGGGGGCAGCGGGGTCAGTAGGGCCGCCCGAGCGGGTCGTAGAGCCCCGTCAGCTCCGGGCTGCCCGAGGACAGCCCGGCGACGACGGCGACGTTGCTGCGGGTCACGAACATCTGGGTGCGGAAGGCGAGCACGGCCGTGTCGCCGTGCCGGACGTCGGCGCCAGGCGGGGGCGCGTCCAGCAGCCGGTAGTAGTCGATGTTCTCGGCGGGCGCGTCCTGCACGGGCAGACGAAGGCCCGAGCGGTGCAGCAGCGCCTCCTTGACCCCGCCGCGCGGATAGAACCCGCCCCCGTGGAGCGCGGGCCGTCCGTCGGCGAGTGTGTGCGCGACCTCGCTGACGTACACGTAAGCGGGCTTCTCCGGCTGGTGCGGATCCCGCGCGTGCAGCGGGGTGGTGCCGGTCAGCGCATGCCCCGGCTCGCCGTGCGTGGCGCCCGCTGCGGCGAGGAGGGGGAGGCTCGCCGCCGACGTGGCGCTCGGCGCGCTCACCGTCAGCCCGGTGTGGCCCCTGCCCTCCAGGACCTCGCGGGCCTTCGTCAGCAGGCCGAGGTTGGGGGTGGGGCGCGGCGCCCCCGTGGCGGGGTCGCACAGCAGGCAGGGGAACGCGGTGACGCCCGCGACGCGGATGCCCGCCATGCGCTCGGCCTCGTCCACGAACGCGTCGAGCCCCTCCAGCGACACCCCGCCCTCCTGGCCCGGGTAGACGGAGCCGGGCGCGCCCTCCAGGCGTACGAGGACGTCCTGGACGCGGCCGAGGCGCAGGGCGGCGGCCGAGACGGCGCGGGCGTTGTCCGCGTCGAAGACCGTGACCGCCTCCGGATGCCAGGACAGCGCCTCGTCCAGGGCGCGCCGGGGGAGCTGCACCAGGTGGCCGAGGTTGCCGGGCGCCGCGCCCGCCGCGCGCAGCACCCTGGCCTCGGGGAGGTCGATGGCGGCGAAGCGGGGCAGATGGCGGGCGATGGCCCGGATCAGCTCGGGGTTGCGGCCGAGCTGTTTGACGACGAACCAGAGGGAGAGCCCGAGCCGTTCGGCCTCGGCGGCGAGGAGCGCAGCATTGGCCTCCACGGCGTCGCGGTCCACCACGTAGGTGTCGGGCGGGATCGTGCCCGCGTCGTGCAGGGCCGCCGCCGTGGTGACCAGTTCGGGGTTGCGGGTGAGGACGGTGTCGAGGAACACGGTCAGTCCTCCGGGACGTCTGGGGTCTGCGGGGGTTGTGGCGTCTGCGGGGCCGCGTCCGTACCGGGCGGTGGATGGGGCAGCGGGTGTGCCGCGTACACGTCGCGCAGCGCCCGTCGCAGGATGTCCAGGACGAGGTCCGCACCGGCCCGCATGGGGTTGATCCGGACGGTCCAGTCGGCCAGTTCCGGGCGGTCGTCCAGGGCCGAGCTGGACATGCGGTAGAAGAGCGGCGCCACCTCGTAGCGCGAGTTGGAGCCCACCGGGTACGGCGCGGCCCCGTGCCGTGCCGCCGCGTCGGGCACCTCGCGCGCGAGCGGCCGGTCCAGGCGTACGAGCAGGCAGCGGTCCTGCGCGTTGGCGAGCCGCACCTCGGCGACTCCGGGCACCTCGCCGGCGGCCAGCCGCTCGGCGGCCTCGGCCCCGGCCCGCGACTGCAAGGACCACAGCACCGGTACGTGGGTGAGGGCGCGCAGCGCGTCCAGCGCCTGGTGGCCCTGGACCTGCCCGCCGCCTGAGTAGTTGTCGGCGCGCACCCGTCCGACGATGTCCGCCGCGCCGACGACCAGGCCGACGCCCTCGGGCCCGTGCAGCTTGAACAGGGAGAAGCAGGAGGCGTCGGCGCCGAGTTCGACGCCGCACTCCGGGACGCGCAGCGCCGCGTAGTTGTCGTCCACGACCGTCCGCACGCCCGACTCCCGGCAGGCGGCCAGTACCTCCCCGGGGGCGTAGGAGTCCGCGAGGCGCTGCCGCGTGTGCTGGACGTAGGCGTACCGGAACCGTCCCGAGGCGAGCGCGGCGCGCAGCTCCGCCGGGTCGTTGAAGTCCGCCGTCGCGGTCTCGACGCCCAGGCCGCGCAGCGTCACCTCCGTGGTCCGGTAGACGGGCGCGTCGTGGATCAGCAGGGGCTCGCCGGGGCCGAGCACGGCGGCCAGCGCGGCCCGGATCGCACCGGTGCCCGCGCCCTGCACGAGGGCCGCGTCCTGGGCGCCGAAGAAGTCGGCGAGCACGGCCTCCACGCGGGCTGTCGTACGGGGGCGGCCCAGCCCCGGCACGACGCCCGCGTCGGCCTCGAAGAGCTGCTGCCCCTCGAAGTGCCGCGCCGTGCACTCCAGCAGCCGGAACTGGCGGGAGACGGCGTCCTCCAGGGGGACGGTCGGCAGCGGGTGGGTGGGCGGCAGGGAGGGCGTGTCCTGCCTTGCGCGCTCGCCCGTACGGGGGGCATCGTCGTGCGCCATCTCAGCTCTCCTCCGCCGTCGCGTCGGCTGTCGCGCAAGCCGTCGCCTCCGCCGTCGTGCCGGTCGTGCCGGTCAGGAACCGCAGGGCGTTGCGGCGGGCCAGCAGGTCGATCAGGTCCTCGTCGGCCCCCGCCTCGCGCAGGCGCGGCAGGAACGAGCGGAACAGGTGCCCGTAGCCCTGGCCGCCCTCCGCGCGCAGATAGCCGTGCCGGGAGATGTCGCAGCTCAGCAGCACGTGGTCGGCGTACCCGGCCTCCAGTAGCGCGAGGAGCAGCCGCAGCCGGGTCCCGTCGCTCTGGTAGCCCTCCTTGCCGACGGTGTCGAAGGCGAGGTAGGCGCCCCGGGAGGCCAGCTCCTTGTGCACGGCGCTGTCGTCCAGGAGGTCCTGGTGCCCGACGCACACGCGGTGCGGCGCCAACCCCTCCCCGGTCAGCAGCTCCAGTTGGGCGAGGCCGCCCCTGCCCAACTGCGCGTGGGTCGTCAGCGACAGTCCGGTCTCGACGGCCGCGCGGGCCGAGGCGGCCAGGGTGCGCCTCTCGGGCCCGCTGGGCGCCTCGCCGTGGCTGCCGACCTCGCCGATGACCCCGGGGAGGACGCCGGTGCCGTCGAGCCCGTGCGTGATGTCCCGTACGAGGAGGTCGGCCAGCGCCCCCGTGTCGGTGTCCGCGACCTCGGGCGGGTGGAACGACTCGTAGTACCAGCCCGTCGCCGCGACCACGGCGACGCCCGACTCCTCCGCGATCCCGGCCAGCGCGCGGGGGTCGCGGCCCATGCCGCGGCAGGTCAGCTCGACGACGAGGGAGAGCGCGTACGTCTCGCGCAGCGCGGCCAGCTCGCTGGTGACGGCGGCGCCGTGGCGGCGCGGATCGAGGAGGGCGTGCGGGTCGGTGTCGCGGGTGAGGTCGAGGGCGAGGTGCTCGTGGGCGAGTACGGGTCCCTGGACGAGGTCCGTCGCGAGCGGGCCCGTCACGGTGCGCAGCTCCGGAGGGGGCGCGGGGGCGTGGGTGTGGGCGGGGTCTCGGGTTCCGGGTGAGTGGTTCATGGGGGGGTACTGCCTTCCCGGGCGTGCCGGTGGTGCGAGTGGTGCGAAGGGTGTTCGGGGCCGGGCGGGGGCGTTGTGGGCCGTGCCGTGCCGCGCCGGTCAGCCCTTGACCGGCGTGAACAGGTCCAGCCAGTAGAGGAGGTTGAGGAGGACGCCGCCGACGAGCACGGCCGCCGGAGCCGCCGCCATCCGGACGACGACCCTGCCCATGGCCTCGTTCAGCAGGTACAGCCCGCCGACGATGAGGATGCCGAGCCCGCCGCCCATGGTGTTCGCGGCCATCAGCGAGCCGAAGAGGATGGCCAGTTGGAGCGTCTCGCTGATCGCGCTGCGCAGATGCTCGGACGAGTCGCGCACGGAGGGCAGCTTGCCGAGCACCTTGCCGATGTACGACAGGGCCAGCACCTCGACGGCGAAGACCAGCGCGCCGACGACGACCGCGAGCCAGGGGTTCGGCAGCAGATAGCCGATCGGGTACACGAGCGTGAAGCCCGCGATGCCGTACGCGCCGGAGGCGAGCGCGGTGGTCGCGATGAGCGGCACGAAGCCGAACACGCGGTAGAAGTCGACCTGTGCGGCGCCCGCGTAGTCGCCCTTGGCGATGAGGAAGCTGGTGGCCTCGCCGCCGCCGAAGACGTGCATCTGGGCCAGCAGACAGACACCGGCGCCGAGCACCATGAACAGCGGCAGATAGCGGCGCAGCCGGGCCGCGCTCGCGCTGAACAGCGAGTTCATCGGATCCTCGGCCGGTACGGAGGCCCCCGTGCCGCCCGTGCCGGCCGCGTCTCCCGTACTGCCCGCTTCGGCCGTGCCCTCGGCCCCCGTACCGCCCCCTCTGCCTCCGGGCGCGGCGGACCGCAGCAGTTCGGCCCGGTCCAGCCGCCGCTGCTTCACGTCCTTGACGACCGCGAAGCCGATCAGCATCAGCACGCCCACGGCCATCGCCAGCGCGCCCGCGAACATGTCGGGCCACAGCTTCATGGTGAGGAGCACCAGGGCCAGCTCGACGACTCCGGCGACGGCGCCGCGCACCTTCCCGAACTGCCGGGTGATGGCGAGCACGGGGAAGAGCGTGAACAGGAAGAGGATCGGCGTCGACATCTCCTGCATGGCCGTCAGGAAGTCCACGGGCAGGTCGTGCGCGAGGCCGTTGGCCCCGTCGAGCCCGAAGACGACCACCGCGCCCCACGCGCCGCCGAGGAGCGGAGCGAGCCACTTCTTGGGCGAGAGCAGGCCGAGGACGTCGGTCGGCAGGAAGAGGAGCCAGGGGTTGAGCACCCCGGTGGACAGCGCCATCGGCGCGCCCAGCCCGAAGATGAACCCGGCCGAGAGTCCGAAGGACACCGCGGTGGTGGCGCTGCGCGTGCCGCGCCCCTGGATGAAGTCGAGCAGGAAGGGGCGGACACCGTCGTTGAAGACGGCGAGCGCCATGTGCGAGATGAACGCGGTCAGCGCGCACAGGACGATGACGGTGAGTTGCTGCGCGAGCGAGAAGTCGAGGCTGTGCCCGCCTCCGTCCGCCGCGGTGGCCAATATGGTGCTGGTGCTCACGGGACTGCTCCTTGGTTCCCGGACGCCCGGTGGGTCAGGCGGTGCGCGCGGCGATGGCGCGGGCGATGACGGGGGTGGTGTCGGCGAGCTGGTCGATGCCGAAGCCGAAGACCTTCTTGCCGCCGTCCAGGAGGGCGGTGACCTCGTCCTCGGTGGGGACGGAGCGGCCGAAGGTGTGGCAGGCGTCGCTGCCCAGGAGGCCCAGCAGCAGCCCGAGGGAGGCGCCCGCTCCGGTGTGGCAGGTGCCCAGGTAGTAGTCGGCCTGGCCCGCGCGCAGCTTCATCGCCGCGTCCATGTCGCTGGAGACGTCGGTCTCCAGCCCCGGGAGGTCCAGCTTCCGCAGGGTCTCGGCGACCTCGGCCTTGCCGAGTCCGCCGGTGAGGATCTTCGTCATGGCGGTTTCCTTACGTCTGAGGGGGCTTAGGTCTGAGGGGCTTACGTCTGAGGTGGGGCTTCAGGTGGCGGGGGAGCGCTGCGCGAGCACGGCCAGGTGCATCGCCAGGAAGCCGACCTCGGAGCCGGGGAGCGCCGCGCCCAGGGCCTCGTGCGCGCGAGCCGCGACGGAACGGGCCCGCTCCACGGCCTCGGGGTGCTCGGCCAGCTCGGCTTCCATGTGCGCGTCGCCCGGCGACTCCGCGAGGGGCTCGCCGTCCAGCAGCCGGGTCAGGGCCATCATCAGGTGGCTCGTGAGCATGCCCGCTGTGTCCTCGGACACGGCGAACCCCTCGGTGTCCAGGGCCGCCAGCTCGTCCGCGACAAAGGCGGCGACCTCGGGCCTGACCTGCCCGCTCTCGCGGAACAGCCGGATCCGCAGGGCCAGCTTGTCCTCCATGGCGTGTTCCTTTCGTGCGCGCCCTTCTCGTGCGCTCTCCTCCCACAGTAATCAGGATTCTGGTTATTGAGGAGAGGGGGGAGCCCCTTTGTTTCGCGTGGCGGTGGTCACGCCCAGGGGGCGGGGGGCGGGGGCGGATCAGCGGGGGATCAGTAGAGGGGGACGCGGTCGCCGCGCATGACCTGGGCCTGGAGATCCGTGACGACGGAGAAGTCCAGCGACTCCCGCACGGCGTCGAGCGCCCGCGTCCCGTCGGACCTGCCGATGACGGCGGCGCTGGAGTTGCGCAGCGCCAGATCGCGGGTGATCTCGTCGCCCAGGGGCAGCACCTCGACGTCCGGGCCGAGATGGTCCCGCACCTCGTCGAGGTTCCACACGGTGGCGTCCACCTCGCCGCGCGCGAACAGGTCCCGCAACTGCATGTACGAGGTCTCGACCCACTCCACGTCCGTGCGCCCAGCGAAGGCGCGGGTGGCCAGCATGCGCAGGTCCTCGGACGAGGAGTCCGTCGCGACCCGCAGCCCCGGCGTCTCCTGCGTGACCCCGCGCCGCAGCAGCAGCCCGTGCGCCCCCACATACGTCGCGGGCCCCAGGTCGGTGACCAGTTCGACGGGGTGCTCGGCGCAGAGCCGGTCGGCGGCGAAGCGGGAGAGGACGACGAGGTCGACCTTGCCCTCCAGTAGTGCGCCGAGACGTGTCGAGGCGCCGCGCATGAAGGTGATCGCGAAGGGCGCGCCCGCGCCCTCGAAGGCGGCGCGCAACCCGGTGGCCAGGCCCTCGTAGCGGTGCGAGTAGGGGAGCGGCATCGCCGCGAGGAGGGTGCCGAGCCCGGCGAGCCGCCAGAGTATGGCCCGGTCGGCCCGTACGAGATAGGTACCGAGGTGGCCGCGCGCCCTGGTCTCCACGGCGCCCGCCTCCTCCAGCAACTGGAGCCCGGCCTGGACGGTGCCGTTGCCGACCTTCAGCTCCGTGGCGAAGTCGCGCAGGCGCGGGAGACGGGTGTCCGGCTCGTACGTCAGCAGGAGCGCGGCGAGCTGACGTGCCGCCAGTCCGTTCCGCGTCAGGAAGCGCTCGTCTCCGCCGCTGCTCATGACCGGATAGTAACCAGGATCCTGGATACTGACAACGCCGCCTTATGCCGATGCGCCCGCGTCCCCGCAGGTCAGAAGCCTTGCCACGGCCACCGCGCGGGCCCCAAGCCCATGGGGCCAGTGCCTCAGCCTTACACGGTACGGGCCACCACGTAGCGGAAGAGATTCGGCATCCACACCGTGCCGTCGGGACGGAGGTGCGGGTGCAGCGCCTCGGTCAGCTCCTTGAGCACCTGCTCCTCGTCCGTGGCACCCACCGCCGCGTCGTAGAGGCCCGTCGAGACGAGCCCGCGCACCGCGCTGTCCATGTCCGCGTAACCGAAGGGGCACGACACCCGCCCCGACCCGTCCAGCCGCAGCCCGGAGCGCAGCGCCAGCTCCTCCAGATCGTCCCGGCCGCCCGGCTCCCATGACCCCGCGGCGGGCTCGGCCAGCCGCGCCGCCACCCGCAGCACCGGAGCAGCCGCGCACCGCTCGGGCGGCCCCCAGCCCGCGAGGACGACCGGAGTGCCGCGCTCCAAAGTGCCCGTCGTCCCGGCCAGCGCGACGGCCTCGGGCAGCGCGTCGAAGGCGGTCACCAGAGTCGGCGCGGGGCCGCCCAGGGGCAGCGGATCGTCGGCCTCACCGGTCACGAGCCGCGCGTCCCACTGGCGGGCGCTCCAGTCGCCCCCCTCGGGGAGCAGCCGCTCGCGCGCCAGGGCGAGCCGTTCCTCGTCGGACTCCACGCCGACGACGGAGGCGCCCCTGGAGGCCGCGAGCAGCAGCGCGAGCCCGGACCCGCAGCCGAGACCGAGCAGCCGGGTGTGGGGCCCGACCTCCAGGCGTTCGTACACCGCCTCGTAGAGCGGTACCAGCATCCGTTCCTGGATCTCGGCCCAGTCACGGGCCCTCTGGGGCAGGTGGTGATGCTGGTGTACGAGCGTGGGTGTCATCGCAACGCGCCCCAATCAGCCGAAGAATCGTCGCCGCTCCGTGGTTCCCCCGCTGCTTTCGCGCAGTCCGCCCCCACACGTCAGGGAACTGCGCATCTGTCCGTGCGTCCAGGGGTTGCGCCGGGATGTCTTCCACGCCCCTCGTGTGCGCCCCTGACGCACGGCGGTAATGCGTTTCGTCTCTACTGTGCCCACAGACATACGAAGCGCGCCATGCCAAAGCCACCCGTACCGCCCTCAAGGGCGGAGGGCGCCTCGCCCTGGAGGTGCGCACCCGGAGGCCGCGTGCCGTCGGACGGCCGGGGCGCGGAGGCGGTGCTCCGTGTGGCGTGCGCGGGGGAGCCCCGATGTACGCCGGAATTCCTCCGGCGGGAGGGACGCAACGGCCAGCTCATCCGTGCGGAGGCGCGCGTACGCGCGGTACGCCTCCACGAGGGCGCGTACGCCGTTTTCATGGCGTGCGCCCTGGCCATCGGGCGAGGCGCCCGAGACGGCGGACGCCGGAGCCCGCCCGCGGGCCGCGTGGACGACCCCCGGCCCCCGGCCCGCCGGTCCCACGGCCGGACGGGAACCGGGAGCACCCCCCGCCCGTCCGTTTCTCAGGGAGCGCGGATATCGTCGCGCGGGTCGGTGGAAAACATCCGCCGCCCGGCATGTACTGATCGCTACGGCGGCGGAGCCAGTGGCGGTACGTCCCGGCTTGCGGCAGGTGTGCCGCTTCTCCTCAGTTCTGCGCACCCGCCCTCGTCCAGACCCATCAGCGTGAACTGACTGGTACGTGCAAAATATTTAGGATGCCCCGGAATCGGAACACTGGGGCAGTCCGGCTCGTTGGGCACGACGTGAGCACGACACCACCAGTTCTCGCCGCCGAGCTGGCAGCCGCCTGGGCCGACATTCAACGGCACCATCCCGAGCTGCCGGATCTGGCCGCGCCCGAATCGCTGATCGGAGAGTCCTCGTCCGCCTGTGGCGGCGGCCTCTCCTTCGAACGGCTCCTGCACGAGGCAGTCCACGGCATCGCCGCCGCACGCGGCGTCCGGGACACCTCGCGAGCGGGCCGCTACCACAATCGCCGTTTCCTGGCGATCGCCGAGGAGTTGGGTCTGGATCACCCCGAGGAGCCACATCCCAGCAGCGGGTTCTCGCTCGTGGCACTCACGCCCGAGACGAGGCGCCGCTATCGCCCGACCATCGAGCGCCTTCAGCGCGCGCTGAAGGCGTACAGCGTCGCGACGGAGACCGACACCGGCAGAAGTTTCCGCGGCCCCGCCGCGCGCCACGGCTCCTCCGGGGGCGGCGTCCGCGTCAAGGCGGTCTGCGACTGCGGCCGTAATGTCCGGGTCGTCCCCTCGGTCCTGGCCCAGGCCCCGATCATGTGCGGCGCGTGCGGCAAGCCGTTCCGCATCCCGGATGTGCCCGAGGCCGCAGCCGAGGCGGTGGTGGCCGTCGGCTGAGCGCCGTCGTGCCCCGGCCTCCGTCCGGCCCGGCCCGGCCCGTCCGGTCCGCTCGGCCCCCTCGGTCCTTCCGGTTCGGTTCAGCCCGGCCCGTCCCGGTGCCCCCCACCCCGGCCCGCCCGCCGCTCTGTCCGAGCGCGTCCCCCGTGCGCGCTTCACGGTACGGAGCCGGGTTCGGCCGGGACGGCCAGGTGTGGCATGATGGGCGGCTGTACTCGACAGCCGCACAGGACCCCTCTCTCCTCCGGCTGACGCGTCCATCGGACACTCGGGTACCACAACCCCACGTGGCAACTCGCCGTGTCCAACCACGTCAAGACCAGGAGACACCACACCCGTGGCAGTCAAGATCAAGCTGAAGCGCCTGGGCAAGATCCGCGCGCCTCACTACCGCATCATCGTCGCCGACTCCCGTACCCGCCGTGACGGCCGGGCCATCGAGGAGATCGGCCTGTACCACCCGGTGCAGAACCCCTCGCGCATCGAGGTCGACTCGGAGCGCGTGCAGTACTGGCTGAGCGTCGGCGCGCAGCCGACCGAGCCGGTCGCGGCCATCCTCAAGGTCACCGGTGACTGGCAGAAGTTCAAGGGTCTGCCCGCCCCCGCGCCGATGAAGGTCGCCGAGCCCAAGGCCGACAAGAAGGCCCTCTTCGAGGCCGCGGCCAAGGAGTCGGCGGACGAGCCGAAGGGTGAGGCGATCACCCCGAAGGCGAAGAAGGCCGACAAGAAGGCGGACGAGGCCGAGAAGGCCGAGTCCACCACTGAGTCGACCGAGGCCTGAGGATGCTCGAGGAAGCCCTCGAGCACCTGGTGAAGGGCATCGTCGACCACCCCGACGAGGTGCAGGTCGCTTCCCGCACCCTGCGTCGCGGGCGTGTGCTGGAGGTCAGGGTCCACCCCGACGACCTCGGCAAGGTGATCGGCCGCAGTGGCCGCACAGCCCGCGCCCTGCGCACGGTCGTGGGTGCTCTCGGCGGACGAGGTGTCCGCGTCGATCTCGTCGACGTGGACCAGGTCCGCTGAGCCGCAGAACGCAGCACCGGCACGGGCCGGGGACGGCAGTTCGCCGTCCCCGGCCCGTGTTCGCGTTCGCCGCCCCCGCCCGCCCCGGCAGCGCGCGGAGGCGGAGCCGGTGAGGACGACGGCGGGGGCGACGGAGACGACGTACGGGAACGGGCCGGGCAAGGAACGACAGGGACAGAGGCAGGGACAGGCACAGTGCAGCTAGTCGTCGCGCGTATCGGCCGCGCCCACGGGATCAAGGGCGAGGTCACCGTGGAGGTGCGTACGGACGAGCCCGAGCTGAGGCTCGGCCCCGGCGCCGTACTCGCCACGGAACCCGCCTCCGCGGGCCCCCTCACCATCGAGACGGGCCGTGTCCACAGCGGGCGCCTGCTGCTGCGCTTCGAGGGCGTGCGGGACCGCACCGCCGCCGAAGCGCTGCGCAACACCCTGCTCGTGGCCGAGGTCGATCCGGAGGAGACGCCGGACGACCCGGAGGAGTTCTACGACCACCAGCTCATCGACCTCGACGTCGTCACGGTCGACGGCAGGGAGCTCGGCCGCATCCAGGAGATCGCGCACCTGCCGGCGCAGGACCTGCTCGTGGTCAAGGGGGAGGACGGCGCCGAGGTGCTGATCCCCTTCGTCACGGAGATCGTCCCCGAGATCGACCTGGAGGCGCAGCGCGCGCTCGTCGACCCGCCGCCGGGGCTCCTGGAGGAGCCTGACGGGTCTGATGGGTCCGACGAGCGTGACGGGACCGGCGAGTCCGACGGGTCCAGCGGGCCCGGTGAGGGCGCGTTCCGGTGAGGCTCGACGTCGTCACGATCTTCCCGGAGTACCTGGAGCCGCTGAACGTCTCGCTCGTCGGCAAGGCCAGGGCCAGGGGCCAGCTCGACGTTCGCGTGCACGACCTGCGCGCCTGGACGCACGACAAGCACCACACCGTCGACGACACCCCGTACGGCGGCGGTCCCGGCATGGTGATGAAGCCCGAGCCGTGGGGCGAGGCGCTGGACGAGATCGTCGCGTCGGGCGGGCCGGAGGCGCAGCCTCCGGTGCTGGTCGTCCCGACGCCCAGTGGCCGCCCCTTCACCCAGGAGCTGGCGGTCGAGCTGTCCCGGGCGCCTTGGCTGGTGTTCACACCGGCGCGCTACGAGGGCATCGACCGCCGCGTGATCGAGGACTACGGCGACCGGTTCGACGTGCGCGAGGTCTCCATCGGCGACTACGTGCTCGCCGGGGGCGAGGCACCCGTGCTCGTCATGGTGGAGGCCATCGCGCGCCTGCTGCCCGGGGTGCTCGGGAACGCCGAGTCCCACCGGGACGACTCCTTCGCGCCCGGCGCCATGGCGGACCTCCTGGAGGGCCCCGTCTACACGAAGCCCCCGGAGTGGCGCGGCCACGAGATCCCCGAGGTGCTGGTCAGCGGGCACCACGGCCGGATCGCCCGCTGGCGCAGGGACCAGGCCCTCGCCCGTACGGCGGCCAACCGCCCCGACCTGATCGAGCGCACCGGCCCTGAGGCGTGGGACAAGCACGACCGCGCGGCCCTTGAGGCGCTGGGCTGGGAGCGGCGAACGGACGGCCGATTTGGGCGGCCGGGCGGGGCCGTGGAAGAATAGGCCGCTGCCTCACATCCGGCGCGCGACCCTGCCACAGGGGGACCGACGCCCGCACGGAGTGGCGGCACTCCATCCTCATCACGATCATTCCGTCGATGACCTGTGGCATCGGCGAGGAAAGCAGACGGTCATGGCCAACCTTCTCGACACTGTCGACGCTGCCTCCCTGCGCAGCGACGTCCCGCAGTTCCGCCCGGGCGACACGGTCAACGTGCACGTGCGCGTCATCGAGGGCAACCGCTCGCGTGTGCAGCAGTTCAAGGGCGTCGTCATCCGCCGCCAGGGCGGCGGCGTGCGCGAGACCTTCACGGTCCGCAAGGTCAGCTTCGGCGTCGGCGTCGAGCGCACCTTCCCGGTGCACACCCCGATCGTCGAGAAGATCGAGGTCGTGACCCGCGGTGACGTCCGTCGCGCCAAGCTCTACTACCTGCGTGAGCTGCGCGGCAAGGCCGCCAAGATCAAGGAGAAGCGCGAGAACTGATCCCGGCGGACTCCCCGCGCGAGCGCCTCGGCCACTCTGTGGCGGGGCGGTGGCGGCGGGGAGCCCGGATCGATCTCGCTGTCGGGGTTCCGGCCGTGGCCGGATAGGCTTTCGGCCCGATGAACACCGACGCACAGCAGTACGACGACGCGGAGCGCGACCGCTCCTCCGGCCCCGGTGAAGAGGGGCGGGGGCGCAGGTCGCGCTCCGTTCGCTATGGGACACCCCTGGCGGCGCTGCTGTTGGTCCTCTTGCTGGTCAGCGCCTTCGTGGTGCAGCCTTTTCTGATTCCCAGCTCGTCGATGACGCCTACGCTGAAAATCGGCGACCGGGTACTCGTCAACAAACTCGCCTACCGCTTCGGCAACGATCCGGAGCGCGGAGACGTTGTGGTCTTCGATGGCACTGGTTCGTTCGTGGAGGAGGGGTCGGGCGAGAACCCCGTCAGCGGGCTGCTCCGCGAGGCGGGAGCGGCCGTCGGCGTGCTGAAGCCGTCGGAGACCGACTATGTCAAGCGCGTGATCGGCGTCGGCGGAGACCGGGTCCGCTGCTGTGACAAGCGGGGGAGGATCGAGGTGAACGGTGAGCCGGTGGACGAGGACTACCTTCATTCCGGGGACGACCCATCGGTCGTGCCGTTCGACATCGAGGTGCCGCAGGGCCGTCTGTGGGTCATGGGGGACCACCGCGCCAATTCCAGCGACTCCCGCGACCACCTCGGCGAGCCCGGAGGCGGCACGGTGCCGCTGGACCGCGTGATCGGAAGGGCCGACTGGATCGGCTGGCCCATCGGCCGCTGGGGCGCCCCCGTCGGCGCGGGGACGGCCGGCCATGGGTGATCGCGGCGGCCCGGGTCCGGGCCCGGGGTACGGGCAGGGCGCCGGTTCCCAGGACTGGCCCGGAGGCGGCGGGCGGCCCCCGGGGCGCGGACGCCGGTACGCGTACGGCGTGCCGAGCGACGATGACAGCGATTACGACGAGTACGACGACCACGGCCACGGAGACGGTGACCCCGGCGGCCGTCACATCGGCGGAAACAGCGGTAACGGTTACGGCAACAGCAACGGTTACGGCAGCAGCAACGGCTACGGCAACGGCTACGGCAACGGCCACGGGAACGGTTACGCCGGGGGCGACGCGCCCCTCAACGGCCGCCCGCCCCAGCCCGGTTACCCCCAGGGCGGCGCCAACGGGAGCGGCTACGGCCCCACGGGTGCGTACGAGTACAGCGAGCCCTTCGACTACACGGGCAACGGGTACGGGTCGGGGAACGGGTACGGCGCTGGTGCCGCCGGGACCGGGCAGGGGCCCGGAAACGGCCATGCGAACGGCTATGTGAACGGGGCCGGAGGGGGCGCGGACCCCGGCGGGCGGACCGCCGCGTGGCCACCGGCCGGCGTGGGCGGCGAGACGATGCGCCTGGGCACGCAGGTACCGCGCCCGCCAGGCCCCCTGGCGCCTCCGCACGGGGACGCGCACGCGGGGCCCGGCGCCGAGGACGCGGAGGACGCTCCGGAGGCGGCCACCGGGCGTCTGGAGCCGCTGCGGGGGCCCGGTGAGGGCCGGGCGGACAGGCGCAGGGCGGCGAAGCGCATCAAGCGGCGCAGAAGGCTGTCGGCGACCAAAGAGATACCCATCCTCATCGTCGTCGCGCTGCTCATCGCCCTGGTGCTCAAGACGTTCCTGGTGCAGGCGTTCGTCATCCCCTCCGGGTCGATGGAGCAGACGATCAAGATCGGCGACAGGGTGCTCGTCGACAAGCTGACGCCCTGGTTCGGGTCGAAGCCCGAGCGCGGTGACGTGGTCGTCTTCAAGGACCCGGGCGGCTGGCTCGAGGGCGAGAAGAAGCCGACGGGCGACGACCCCATCGGGGTCAAGCAGGTCAAGGAGTTCCTGACCTTCATCGGCCTGTTGCCCTCCGACGACGAACAGGATCTGATCAAGCGCGTCGTCGGGGTCGGCGGCGACAGGGTCAAGTGCTGTGACAAGGACGGCCGGGTCACCGTCAACGGCACCCCGCTCGACGAGCCGTATCTGCACCCCGGCAACAAGCCGTCCGAGATGGACTTCGATGTGACGGTCCCCGTCGGCAAGGTGTTCGTGATGGGCGATCACCGCGCCAACTCGGCGGACTCCCGCTATCACCTGAGAGACCCGGGCAAGGGCACGATTCCCGAGGACCTGGTGCTGGGCCGCGCGGTCGTGATCGCCTGGCCGTTCGACCACTGGCGTCGCCTGGAGGAACCGGAGACCTATGCTTCGGTACCTGACGCGCGTGGCGCGGCGGACTCGGCGTCGGCCATTGGCGACAATCGAGTGACGCAACTCCCGATTCCTGCGGAACTCCCGCTCGTTATGGGAGTGGTGGGCCTGTACCGGGTCTCGGGCAGGCGGCAGCGCGGTGTAAGGAGTGATTGTGGGGGACTTGGCGGTCGGCGCTCGGTCCGGTTCCGGCGACGGAGACCCGGAGGACCGGCGTCCTGACGCACCCGACGTACCCGAACAGACTGTGGCGCACGGTTCGGCGCCGACCGCGGAGAGAGGCAGTGGCGACAGCGTGAGTTCGGGTGCGAGTGAGGCCCCCCAGGGCGGCGGCGAGTACGGCGAGGCCGCGGCCGACCGCCCCGTCGGACCCGGGGCAGGGCCCGGACCCGGAGCCGGACCCGGCGACGGTGACGGCGAGGGACACGACGGCGGCTCGGGCCATGGCCCCGGCAGCGGTTTCGGGCCCGGCGGAGGCAAGGCCAAGCGCGCCGGTTCTGCCAAGTCGCGCTCCTTCTGGAAGGAGCTGCCGCTGCTGATCCTCATCGCCCTGGTGCTCGCCCTGCTGATCAAGACGTTCCTGGTGCAGGCGTTCTCGATCCCCTCGAACTCGATGCAGGACACGTTGCAGCAGGGCGACCGAGTGCTGGTCGACAAGCTGACGCCGTGGTTCGGGTCCAAGCCCGAGCGCGGCGAGGTCGTCGTCTTCCACGACCCGGGCGGCTGGCTCAACGAGTCGCCCATGGCGCAGCCCAGCGGGATCGGCGGTGCCGTCCAGGAGGGGCTCAGCTTCATCGGACTGATGCCCTCCGCCGAGGAGAAGGACCTGATCAAGCGTGTCATCGCCGTCGGCGGAGACACGGTGGAGTGCAAGGAGAGCGGCCCGGTCAAGGTCAACGGCAAGGCGCTCAAGGAGGACTCCTACCTCTTCCCGGGCAACACCCCGTGCGGCGACCGCCCCTTCGGCCCCATCAAGATCCCCCAGGGCAAGCTGTGGGTGATGGGCGACCACCGTCAGGACTCCCTCGATTCGCGCTACCACCAGGACCTGGCAGGCGGTGGCACGGTTCCCGAGGAGGAGGTCGTCGGCCGCGCGATCGTCGTGGCCTGGCCGGTCACCCGCTGGTCGACGCTGCCGGTGCCGGACACCTTCGAGCAGAAGGGCCTGGCGGCCAAGGCCGCGGCCACCGCACCGGCCGCGCTGGGCGTGGCCGGGGCCCTGCCGCTGGTGCTGTGGCGGCGCAGGCGTCTGACGCGTCAGGAGAGTCGGACGGGTGCGGAGGCCGGCGCTCCGGGCTCGGTCCGGGACTGAGGAACCGGTTGTCGATCACGGGCTGACTCCCGTTCATACGCCCGGGTAGGGTGCGGCCAGACTTCTCAGCAGGGATCTTCTGAGGCCGACGCAGCCACCCGGGAGTGTGCACGTATGGGCAAGCCAGGACGTACCGCCGCCAGCCAGGGTGGCCGTGTGGGAAACGCGCTGTCCGGGCTGGCGGTGGCCCTTGGCTGTGTGCTCTTCCTCGGCGGCTTCGTCTGGGGCGCCGTGCTGTACCAGCCGTACACCGTGCCGACGGATTCCATGGACCCGACGGTCAAGGCCGGTGACCGTGTGCTGGCGGAGCGCATCGACGGCGACGAGGTACGGCGCGGGGACGTCGTGGTCTTCCAGGACTCCGTGTGGGGCGACGTGCCGATGGTCAAGCGGGTCGTCGGCGTCGGGGGCGACAAGGTCGCCTGCTGCGACAAGCAGGGCAGGCTGACGGTGAACGGCGAGTCCGTCGACGAGTCCTATCTGAAGGACCAGGGCCCGGACAGCCAGTCGCCCTTCAAGGAGACGACGGTCCCGCAGGGCAAGCTGTTCCTCCTGGGGGACCACCGGATCGACTCCGTGGACTCGCGGGTCCACCTCCAGGACGGGGACCACGGTGCCGTGGCCCGTGCGGATGTGAACGCGCGGGTCGACGCCGTGGCATGGCCCATGGAGGGGTTCGGGATGCTGGCGCGGCCCGGAGGCTTCGCCGCCATGCCCGGCGGAATCTCGGAACAGGGCCCGCTCCGGCCGGTCGCGGTCGCGATCGTCGCGGGGGCTGTGCTGATCCTGGCCGGAGCCGCGTACGGGCCGATCGCGCGGCGGGCCGGACGAGGCGGTCGGGGCTGACGCACAATGGGGGGACGCACGGCTGAAGGGGAACATGCCATGAGCGCCGAGGACCTCGAAAAGTACGAGACCGAGATGGAGCTGAAGCTCTACCGGGAGTATCGGGACGTCGTCGGTCTGTTCAAGTACGTGATCGAGACGGAGCGGCGTTTCTATCTCACCAACGACTACGAGATGCAGGTGCATTCGGTACAGGGTGAGGTGTTCTTCGAGGTCTCGATGGCCGACGCGTGGGTCTGGGACATGTACAGGCCGGCGCGGTTCGTGAAGCAGGTCCGCGTGCTCACGTTCAAGGACGTGAATATCGAGGAGCTGAACAAGAGCGATCTCGATCTTCCGGAGGACTCCG
The DNA here is from genome assembly GCF_053611545.1 of Streptomyces sp. NPDC054796. Taxonomy (NCBI): domain Bacteria; kingdom Bacillati; phylum Actinomycetota; class Actinomycetes; order Kitasatosporales; family Streptomycetaceae; genus Streptomyces; species Streptomyces sp. NPDC054796. Next base: position 24,145 of record NZ_JBSHAO010000053.1, read on the forward strand.
GCTTCAACGGCTGAGCCGCGCGCCGAGCCGCCCGTCCCGCCGTCGCTCTCACCCACAACGGTGAGGGCGTTTTCCACAGTCGCCGGGTTGTCCCCGGAAAACCTTCATGATCCCTGGGACGCCTCCACCTCCGTCACAGTCAGTGACGGAGGTGGTGCGCATGAGCGCCCGTGGAGCACTCGGCCGTTACGGCGAGGATCTGGCAGCCAGGCGGCTGCGTGAGACAGGAATGGCCGTTCTGGAGCGCAACTGGCGCTGCGTCGAGGGCGAGGTGGACATCGTCGCCCGGGACGCGGACGCCCTGGTGATCTGTGAGGTCAAGACCCGCCGTGCCCGTCGGCACGGGACGTACGAACATCCGATGGCCGCGCTCACCCCGGCCAAGGCCGCCCGGCTGCGGCGGCTCGCCTCGCGCTGGCTGAGCGAGCGGTGGGTCGCGCGGTACGGCGCTCCGCCGCGTGGCGGGGTCCGGATCGATCTCGTCGGGGTGCTGCTTCCCGACCGCGGGGCGCCGCTGGTGCAGCACGCGAAGGGGGTGGCCTGAGATGGGGTTCGCGCGCACGTGCTCGGTGGCGCTCGTCGGTGTGGAGGGCGTCCCCGTCGAGGTCCAGGCGGATCTGGAGCCGGGGGTCGCCACGTTCACGCTGGTGGGGCTGCCGGACAAGAGTCTGACCGAGAGCAGGGACCGGGTGCGGGCCGCGGTGGTCAACTCGGGCGGCGAGTGGCCGCAGAAGAAGCTGACCGTGGGGCTCAGTCCCGCCTCCGTGCCCAAGAGCGGCAGCGGGTTCGACATCGCCGTCGCCTGCGCCGTCCTCGCCGCGGCCGAGCGGATCGATCCGCGCTCCATCGCCGATCTGATGATGATCGGCGAGCTGGGGCTCGACGGCATGGTGCGCCCCGTCCGGGGCGTCCTCCCCGCCGTGCTGGCGGCGGCGGACGCGGGATATCGCCGTGTCGTCGTGCCCGAGGCGGCGGCCGCCGAGGCTTCCCTGGTTCCGGACGTCACCGTGCTGGGCGTCCGCAGCCTCCGGCAGCTCATCGCGCTGCTCACCGACGAGCCGGTGCCGGAGGAGGACACCCCGGTGGAGGAGGGGCGTCCGGACCCGTTCGTCGCGGGGCTCTCCGTGCCCGCGGCCGGTCTGGGCATGGGGCGCGGGGAGCATCTGATGGACATGCGGGACGTGGCCGGTCAGTCCGAGGCCAGGCGGGCCCTGGAGGTCGCGGCGGCGGGGCGGCACCACATCTTCTTCAAGGGGCCGCCGGGGGCGGGCAAGACGATGCTGGCCGAGCGCCTGCCCGGGCTGCTGCCACCGCTCAGCTCGAAGGAGTCGCTGGAGGTCACCGCGGTCCACTCGGTGGCCGGGCTGCTGCCTCCGGGGCAGCCGCTCGTGGCCAGGCCGCCGTACTGCGCGCCGCACCACTCGGCGACGATGGCGGCGCTCGTCGGAGGTGGCAGCGGACTGCCGCATCCCGGCGCGGTCTCGCTGGCGCACCACGGAGTGCTGTTCCTGGACGAGGCGGCCGAATGCAGTGTGCGTGTGCTCGACGCGATGCGCCAGCCCCTGGAGTCCGGGCACGTCGTCGTGGCCAGGGCGGCCGGAATGCTGCGGATGCCGGCACGGTTCCTGCTGGTCCTCGCGGCGAACCCCTGTCCCTGCGGGCGGCACGGCATACGGGACGAAGGATGCGAGTGCGGGCCCGCCTCCGTCCGGCGTTATCGCGCGAGGCTGTCCGGGCCGCTGATGGACCGCGTCGATCTGCGCATCCAGGTCGCGCCCCTCTCCCGCGCTGAGCTGGTCTCCCACGAGGGCACGGCGGAGTCCACGGCCGTCGTCGCGGAGCGCGTCCTGGCCGCGCGGGAGCGGGCCGCCGCGCGTTACGCGCAGACGCCCTGGACGACCAACAGCGAGGTGCCAGGGCATGAGCTGCGCACCCGCTGGCCCGTCGTGCCGGGTGCGCTCGGTCACGCGGAGGAGGACATGGAGCGCGGACTCCTGACCGCGCGCGGCCTGGACCGGGTGCTGCGCGTGGCCTGGACGGTGGCCGATCTCGCGGGCCACGACCGCCCGACGGAGCAGGACGTCAACTGGGCGCTGGAACTGCGCACGGGCATCCACCGTGGCGCCCCACGGGCAGGGAGCCCCGTATGACCGGTCACGACGAGGGGGACAGGCTCGCCCGTGCCGCGCTGACGCGGATCGCGGAACCGGGTGACGAACTGGTGGGGGGCTGGCTGCGGACCTACGGCGCGCGGGAGGTCGTGGACGCGCTGACCGGCGAGGGTGCGCCGCTGGACGGGGCGAGCGAGCGGCGCTGGTCGGGGCTGCGGATACGGGCCAGGCGTACGGACGAGGGGCAGCCCGAAGCCGATCTGGAGAGGGCGCGGGCCGTCGGGGGGCGTTTTGTGTGCCCCGGGGACGCGGAGTGGCCGGCGCAGCTCGACGATCTGGCCGACGCCCGCCCGTTCGGGATATGGGTGCGCGGCGAGCCCTCGCTGCGGTTCTGGGCGCTGCGGTCGGTCGCGGTGGTGGGATCCAGGGCCTGCACGGACTACGGCGCGCATGTCGCCGCTGTGCTGGGCTCCGGACTGGCGGGGCGCGGGTGGACGGTGGTGTCGGGTGGCGCGTACGGGATCGACGGCGCCGCACACCGGGGCGCGCTGGCCGGGGGCGGGCCGACGGCGTGCGTGCTGGCCTGCGGGATCGATGTGGCGTATCCGCCCGGGCACGGGGCGCTGATCCGGCGCATCGGGGAAGAGGGCCTGCTCCTCGCGGAGTTGCCGCCGGGCGATCACCCGACACGGAGCCGTTTCGTGCTGCGGAACAGGGTGATCGCCGCCCTGACCCGGGGCACCGTCGTCGTCGAGGCGGCGCTGCGCAGCGGTGCGCTGGTGACGGCGCGGTCGGCGCGGCGCATGGGGCGGCTGGTGATGGGGACGCCGGGGCCGGTCACCTCGTCGCTGTCCGAGGGGGTGCACGGACTTCTCCGGGAGGAGGAGAGCTTCGTGGTCACCGATGCGCCGGAAGTGATCGAACTCGTCGGGGACATGGGGGAGCTGGCCCCCGCGCGGCGCGGAGCCGATCTGCCACGGGACGCCCTGCCCCAGGAGGCCGCACGCGTGCTGGAGGCGATGCCCGCGCGGGGCGCCAGCGACCCCCTCACCCTGGCCCGGGCGGCGGGCGTGGCGGGCGAGGTCACCCTCGTACGCCTCCACGAGCTGCGCGCCCTGGGCTTCGTCGAACGCACCGGCGAGGGCTGGCAGTTGGCGCGGAGGAGGGACGGGAACACCAACGAGTGATAAGCGGGTGCTTGACCAGTGGATATCGAGTGAAAAGGTGATACGCATGCGTTTGCCCGCCCGCCCCATACCCCGAACGCCTGTGGTGGGTGCTGGCGTGCTCGTCACACCGGCGTGCGGGCAGCGGAACGTATCTGCGCATGCCAGGCCGAACGCGCATCGCGCACTGCGACGGCTTAGTCACGCTACGCTCACATCGAGTCTGAAAGTGACACACGATCACGACTTCTCCACTTAACGCCCTCCTCGGCAGAAATGACACAAGGCGACGAATGCCCCAGCACATCTCCGGGTCTGACCGCACCGTCCCTGGCGCGGCACCGACCGCAGTCGATGACGCCGTGTCCAGTGCTGCTCCCACCGCGCTGGACAAGCTGTGGCGGGCGTACAAGACCACGGGTGACGACAAGCTGCGGGAGCAGTTGATCCTGCACTACTCGCCGCTGGTGAAGTACGTCGCGGGGCGCGTCAGCGTGGGGCTGCCGCCCAATGTGGAACAGGCGGACTTCGTGTCCTCCGGCGTCTTCGGGCTGATCGACGCGATCGAGAAGTTCGACCCCGGCCGCTCCATCAAGTTCGAGACGTACGCGATCACCAGGATCCGCGGCGCCATGATCGACGAGCTGCGCGCCCTGGACTGGATCCCCAGGTCCGTGCGGCAGAAGGCCCGCGCGGTCGAGCGCGCGTACGCGACGCTGGAGGCCAGCCTGCGACGCAGTCCCTCCGAGGCAGAGGTCGCGGCGGAGATGGACATTCCGCTGGAGGAACTGCACGGCGTTTTCAGCCAGTTGTCACTGGCCAACGTCGTCGCCCTGGAGGAACTCCTCCACGCGGGCGGCGAGGGCGGCGACCGGCTCAGCCTGATGGACACCCTGGAGGACACGGCCGCCGACAACCCGGTCGAGGTCGCCGAGGACCGCGAGCTGCGCAGGCTGCTGGCCCGCGCGATCAACACCCTTCCGGAGCGGGAGAAAACGGTGGTCACGCTCTACTACTACGAAGGACTCACACTGGCGGAAATCGGCCAGGTTCTCGGGGTTACCGAGAGCCGGGTGAGCCAGATCCACACCAAGTCCGTCCTGCAATTGCGCGCCAAGCTTGCCGACGTGGGTCGCTGAATCGGTACTGCCCTCCGTAAGGTAGGGGGGTGCCCAGGATTCGAGCGGCCTCTGTGGCCGAGCACCGCACCATGCAGCGCGCGGCTCTGCTGGACGCTGCCCGCTCGCTGCTGTCCGAAGGAGGTACGGAGGCGTTGACCTTCCCCGCCCTCGCCCAGCGCACGGGTCTCGCGCGCTCCTCCGTCTACGAGTACTTCCGCTCCCGGGCGGCCGTCGTCGAGGAACTGTGTGCGGTCGACTTCCCGGTCTGGGCGGCCGAGGTCGAGGCCGCGATGGCCGCCGCGGGGACGCCGGAGGCCCAGATCGAGGCGTATGTGAGACGACAGCTCGCCCTCGTCGGCGACCGTCGGCACCGCGCCGTCGTCGCCATCTCCGCGGGAGAGCTGGACGCGGGAGCGCGGGAGAAGATCCGCGCCGCGCACGGCGGGTTGATCGCCATGGTCGTCGAGGCCCTCGGCGCCCTCGGGCACGAGCAGCCCCGGCTGGCCGCGATGCTGTTGCAGGGCGTGGTGGATGCCGCGGTGCGACGCATCGAGCTGGGAGCCGCGGAGGATCCCGCGCAGATCACGGAGGCCGCCGTGTCGATGGCCCTCCGGGGCGTCCGCGGCTGACCTTCCCGTCCTGCCCGTCCTGTCCCTCCTGCCCGGCCGATGCCCGGGTGTCCTCTGCGGCTGTGGGGGTTCCGGCCCGTGGCCGGGGTCTGGCCCCCGCGACGCGTGTTCCCGCCCCCGCGCCACGCATCCCGCATCCCCGTACGAGGCGTGCGTGCGCCCACAGCGCCGTCCTGCACAGCGCTGCTGCCGAGGCTGCCAGGGGCACCGCCGACGCGGCGTGGCCCCCTCCCGTCCGCCCCGCCGCCGAGGCGTGGGCCGGCCCCGGTTCCAGCGGCGGCGTCCCTCGCCCAGAGCCTCGCGACGGGGGCAGGGGAACCCCGAACACGGGGAGGAGGCGTGCGGCGCCTCCCCTCAGCAGGGCGTACGGCAGCAGGCTGAGGGGGTCGAGGTAGCGGTCGCCGCGCAGGAGGCCCCAGTGGAGGCAGCCCTCCTCGCAGTGGAACGGGCCGGGGGCCAGCCTGCCGACCGCTTCGCCCGCACGCACGCGGTCGCCCTTGCGCGCTGACGGGCGCACGGGTTCATAGGTGGTGCGGAGGGGCGGGCTGCCCGAGCCCGTGAGCTGGACCGAGATCACGCCTCTGCCCGCCACGTTGCCCGCGAAGACGACCTTGCCGGGTGCGGCGGCGCGGACCGCTTGGCCGGAGCGTGCGGCCAGGTCCACCCCGCGATGACCGGCCGCCCACGGTTCGGGAGGCGGCTCCCAGCCCCGGACGACCACCGGCCGCAGCGCCCCGTGAGCGCCCTCGACCGGCCATGCCCGGTCACCCCTGTCCGGCCTGGCCTCCCTGGCGGCCACTGGGGCGGCCTCCGTGACCTTCCCGGCCTCCGCCCGCGAAGGCGGAACCCGCGCGAAGAGTGCCGCAGCCGCCAGGAGGCACAGCGTGAGGGTGATCACGGGCGTGATCAGCGCGGGACGTGCGTGGCGCGGCCTCGGCGCGGCGCGCTCCGCACGGGGCGTCAGCCGCCCGCCGCTCCTGGACGGGCGCAGGGGCAGATGCGTGAACAGCTTCATGGGCAGGTGCGTGGGCGGGCTCATGGGCAGACCGTCCCGCGTCCCTGCCGACGGCAGGGATCATGGAGAATTTCCGTGGACGACCGGGCGCATGTGGACAACGCCGTCACCCGTGAGGGGGGACGGGCGGACTCCGCGCGGGGGATCCGCGGGAAGCCCGTCGGAGGCGATCTGCACAGACTCGTCACACGGCACGCACACCCCCGCGTCCGGGGGTGGCCTGCCGTGGGGGCGCGGCACACTTCCGCGGTCCCGTACACTGCTGAGTGCGGCCCGGGTGACCGGGCTGACTTCGCACGCCCCGCCACCCTCACCCGGTGGCCGCGCATCTCGGTCCTCGGGAAGGCCCTTCACCAGGCATTTCCCCGGCATTGCGCGTCAGGGGCGTCAGGCAAGCGGCGGCCGACCGGGCCGTCGCTGACGACAACCGAGTACCTCAAGGAGAACGGCCATGGCCGTCGTCACGATGCGGGAGCTGCTGGAGAGCGGCGTCCACTTCGGGCACCAGACCCGCCGCTGGAACCCGAAGATGAAGCGCTTCATCTTCACCGAGCGCAACGGCATTTACATCATCGACCTGCTCCAGTCGCTGTCGTACATCGACCGCGCCTACGAGTTCGTCAAGGAGACCGTCGCCCACGGCGGCTCCATCATGTTCGTCGGCACGAAGAAGCAGGCCCAGGAGGCCATCGCCGAGCAGGCCACCCGCGTGGGCATGCCCTACGTGAACCAGCGCTGGCTCGGCGGCATGCTGACCAACTTCTCGACCGTCTACAAGCGCCTTCAGCGCCTGAAGGAGCTTGAGCAGATCGACTTCGAGGATGTGGCCGCCTCCGGCCTCACCAAGAAGGAGCTGCTCGTCCTCTCCCGCGAGAAGGCGAAGCTGGAGAAGACCCTCGGCGGTATCCGCGAGATGCAGAAGGTGCCCAGCGCCGTCTGGATCGTGGACACCAAGAAGGAGCACATCGCCGTCGGTGAGGCGCGCAAGCTCAACATCCCGGTGGTCGCGATCCTCGACACCAACTGCGACCCCGACGAGGTCGACTACAAGATCCCGGGCAACGACGACGCGATCCGCTCCGTCACGCTGCTGACCCGCGTGATCGCCGACGCCGTCGCCGAGGGCCTCATCGCCCGCTCCGGTGCCGCCGAGGCCGCCAAGGGCGGCGAGAAGCCCGCCGAGCCGCTGGCCGAGTGGGAGCGCGAGCTGCTGGAGGGCGAGAAGGCGGAGAAGCCCGAGGACGCCGAGAAGCCCGCGGCGGCCGAGGCCCCCGCAGCCGAGGCCGCGCAGCCCGAGGCCGAGGCCGAGGTGCAGTCCTCGCCCGAGACCGAGAAGGCCGCCGACGCCGAGCAGGCCGACGAGAAGTCCGCCGAGCAGGGCTGACTCACCGCAGGCGAGCTGCTTCCACGCTGATGCGTGACAGGTGATACGGCGGGGGCGATCAGTCCCCGCCGTATCACCGTGGAGCACCTGGGACCCGCTCCCGATCTGCCCGGCCCCGCCGCACTCCGAGCAGACCGACCATCCTCATCGACTTTTCGAGAAGAGATTCACAGACCATGGCGAACTACACCGCCGCCGACGTCAAGAAGCTCCGTGAGCTCACCGGTGCCGGCATGATGGACTGCAAGAAGGCGCTGGACGAGGCCGAGGGCAGCGTCGACAAGGCTGTCGAGATCCTCCGCGTCAAGGGCCAGAAGGGCGTCGCCAAGCGCGAGAGCCGTACCGCCGAGAACGGCGCGGTCGTGGCCCTCATCGCCGACGACAACACCTCCGGCGTGCTCGTCGAGCTGAAGTGCGAGACCGACTTCGTCGCCAAGGGCGACAAGTTCGTCGCCGCCGCCGAGGCCATCGCCGCGCACGTCGCCGCGACCTCCCCGGCCGACATCGAGGCCCTCCGCTCCTCCGAGATCGAGCCCGGCAAGACGGTCCAGGCGTTCGTCGACGAGGCCAACGCCACCCTCGGCGAGAAGATCGTTCTCGACCGCTTCGCGCAGTTCTCCGGTGGCTACGTCGGCTCGTACCTGCACCGCACCAGCCCGGACCTGCCCCCGCAGGTCGGCGTCCTCGTCGAGCTGGACAAGGAGAACGCCGAGATCGCGAAGGACGTCGCGCAGCACATCGCGGCCTTCTCCCCGAAGTTCCTCTCCCGCGAGGACATCCCCGCCGAGACGGTCGAGAACGAGCGCCGTATCGCCGAGGAGACCGCCCGCGAGGAGGGCAAGCCGGAGCAGGCGCTGCCGAAGATCGTCGAGGGCCGGGTCACGGGCTTCTTCAAGGAGAACGCCCTCCTGGACCAGCCCTTCGCCAAGGACAACAAGAAGTCCGTCCAGAAGATCCTGGACGAGGCCGGTGTCACGCTGAAGGGCTTCGCCCGCTTCCGCGTCGGCGCCTGACGACACCCCGTACACCCCGTACGACCGTACGACCACGTACGTCGCACGCCGCCCCGCGCACGCACGGCGAGCAGGTCGTGCCGCGGGACGCGGTACGCGCCCGATAAGGTCGGGCACAGGGCAGTTGTGACGAGGAGGCCATTGCCGGAGAGGGAACCTGCGGGGATCCGACGGCAATGGCCTCCTTCGTCTGTGCACGATGCACGAGGAGAACTCATGAGCAAGGACACCGAAACCGACAAGGACGGCGTCGGCGTCGGCCGCGGCGGAAGGCGACGGTTTCTGCTGAAGCTGTCCGGCGAGGCGTTCGCCGGGGGCGGGGGCCTCGGTGTCGATCCCGACGTCGTGCACAAGGTCGCCCGTGAGATCGCCTCGGTCGTCCGCGACGGCGCGGAGATCGCCGTCGTCATCGGCGGCGGCAACTTCTTCCGCGGCGCGGAGCTTCAGCAGCGCGGCATGGACCGGGCGCGCTCCGACTACATGGGCATGCTCGGCACGGTCATGAACTGCCTCGCCCTCCAGGACTTCCTGGAGAAGGAGGGCATCGACTCCCGCGTCCAGACCGCCATCACCATGGGGCAGGTCGCGGAGCCGTACATCCCGCTGCGCGCCGTACGGCACCTGGAGAAGGGACGCGTCGTCATCTTCGGCGCGGGCATGGGCATGCCGTACTTCTCCACCGACACCACCGCCGCGCAGCGCGCCCTGGAGATCGAGGCCGAGGCGCTGCTGATGGGCAAGAACGGCGTGGACGGGGTCTACGACTCCGACCCGGCGAAGAACGCCGACGCGGTGAAGTTCGACGCCCTGGAGTACGGCGAGGTCATCACGAGGGACCTCAAGGTCGCCGACGCCACGGCCATTACGCTCTGCCGCGACAACAAACTGCCCATCCTGGTCTTCGAACTGCTCGCCGAGGGCAATATCGCTCGCGCGGTGAAGGGTGAGAAGATCGGCACCTTGGTGAGCAACCAGGGCACCCGCCACTGACGGTCCGGTACTGACGGTTCGTCGCTGAGGGACCGCCGCTGACGGTCCGGCACGTTCGGCGCGTTCGGCAACACCGTGCCTGCGGAAGGGCACGGCACGGGGATGGACAACCGCCTGCCGGTCGGACACCGTGCAGGCATCAGGGCTATTCGCAACGCTCATTCATCGAACCAGGAGCACGTGGTGATCGAAGAGACCCTCCTCGAAGCCGAGGAGAAGATGGAGAAGGCGGTCGTCGTCGCCAAGGAGGACTTCGCCGCGATTCGTACAGGGCGTGCGCACCCGGCGATGTTCAACAAGATCGTGGCGGAGTACTACGGCACGCTGACTCCCATCAACCAACTGGCGTCGTTCTCGGTGCCGGAGCCGCGCATGGCGGTGGTGACGCCGTTCGACAAGAGCGCGCTGCGCAACATCGAGCAGGCGATCCGCGACTCCGACCTGGGCGTCAACCCGTCGAACGACGGCCACCTCATCCGGGTGACGTTCCCCGAGCTGACCGAGGAGCGCCGCAAGGAGTTCATCAAGGTCGCGAAGAGCAAGGGCGAGGACGCGAAGATCTCCGTCCGCAGTGTCCGCCGCAAGGCCAAGGAGACCATCGACAAGGCCATCAAGGACGGCGACGTCGGCGAGGACGAGGGCCGTCGCGCGGAGAAGGAACTCGATGACACCACGTCCAAGTACGTGGCGCAGATCGACGAGCTGCTCAAGCACAAGGAGTCGGAGCTGCTCGAGGTCTGAGTTCAGAGTTCGCTGAGGTCCAAGGTCAAGGTCTAAGGCTGCAATCCGTGAACGACTCATCCTGGGGAGCTCCGCCGCCGAGCGCCGGATTCCGGGGTCCTCCCGACCAGGGGCCCGCCGCACCGGCGGGTCCCGCGCACGAGGGCGGCGACGCGTCGCAGACTCGGCGTATGCCCATCGTGTCCGACCCAGGGGGTCCCGGCAGCCTTGGCGGTGGCGGACAGGACGACGACCGCCACCACCCCGGCGGCCGTCAGCGCCGCCCCGACCACCATGGCGGCTCCGGCCGCCCTGACCAGCACGATCCGTCCACGGGCGCGCCCATGGGCGGCTATGTGGAGGGGCCCGGGTACGGGTCCCCGGACGGCCATGTGAACGGTTCCGCCGGGGGCGCCGGAGACGGCAGCGCCCTGGCGCACGGGGGAGCGGGCGCCGACGCGCAGGCGCCCGCGGCCGACGCGCCCCGCAGCGGCAAGAAGCGCGCCGGCCGCGATCTGGGGGCCGCGATAGGGGTCGGCCTCGGCCTCGGCGCGGTGGTCCTCGCCTCCCTCTTCGTCTACAAGCCGGTCTTCGTCGGCGTCATCGTCGTCGCCGTCGTGGTCGGCCTGTGGGAACTCACCTCGCGCTTCGACGAGCGCAAGGACATCAAGGCACCGCTGGTGCCGCTCGCCGTGGGCGGCGCGGCGATGATCGTCGCGGGATACGTACGGGGCGCGGACGGTGCCTGGGTCGCCATGGCGCTGACCGCGCTCGCCGTCCTCGTCTGGCGGATGACCGAGTCCCCGCACGACTACCTGCGCGACGTCACCGCGGGCGTCTTCGCGGCCTTCTACGTTCCCTTTCTGGCCACGTTCGTCGCGCTGATGCTGGCCGCCGACGACGGCCCGTGGCGGGTGCTGACGTTCCTGGTGCTGACGGTCGTCAGCGACACGGGCGCGTACGCGGTGGGCTGGCGCTTCGGTACGCACAAGCTGGCGCCGCGCATCAGCCCCGGCAAGACGAGGGAGGGGCTCGTCGGCGCCATCGCCTTCGCCATGGCGGCGGGCGCCCTGTGCATGCAGTTCCTGATCGACGACGGCACCTGGTGGCAGGGGCTCCTGGTGGGCCTCGCGGTCGCGACGAGCGCGACGCTGGGTGACCTGGGGGAGTCGATGATGAAGCGGGACCTGGGCATCAAGGACATGGGCACGCTGCTGCCCGGCCACGGCGGCATCATGGACCGCCTCGACTCCCTGCTGCCTACGGCGCCCGTGGTGTGGCTGCTGTTCGTGGTGTTCGTGGGCGCCGGCTGATCCGTCCTCTCCGGTTCGACGGGGGCGGGGCGACGCGGGGCGGTGGGCCGGGGCCGGGCTGTGCGCGCTGGTGCCGGTGGGGGTGTGTGAACCGCTCCCGCCCAGGTCACGTAGTCCCGTAGGAGGCGTGCCGGGCAGGCGGCACCGCTGTGCGACAGCTCGCGGGAGCGGGAAAGGGGACAAGGGTGTCTGTTCAGAAGCGTGCGCCCTCCTCGCACGATGAACCGCCCGCGAAGCGCTTCTCGCCGAAGCCGCCGTCCGAGCGCCTCGCGACCGAGCACCCGGGGGCCAAGTCTCCCTCGCAGGACGCCGCGGCCGAGCGCGTTCTCCCGGACTCCGTCGAGCGCTACCTGCCGCAGTCGCCCGAGGCCGCCGACGAGGCGCAGCCCGCCGAGACGCAGGCCGTCGAGGGGGAGGCGGCGGAGCTTCAGGCGTGGCACCAGGAGCGCGCGAAGGAAGAGGCCATCGATCGTGGCCTGACCGAGAACCTCGCCGCCAGGGAGGCGCTGGAGGTACGGGAGACCCAGCAGCGGGCGGCGGACAACCCGGGAAGCTGGGAGCATGCCGCGGTCGCGGCCGACTCCCACCGGAGGTGGTCGGAGCTGGACCGGGAGCGGGAAGCGTCGGCCGACCTCGAGGCCAAGGAGCGCGCCCGAGCGGCGGAGGCGGGGAAGGAGGCCCGCGAAGCACAGCGCGCACAGCGCGGGACGGCTTCTCCGGCGAGCGAGGGGGAGTTCCCGAGCACCCAGCGGGCAGCGCAGGCGAGGGTCAACCCGGCGAGCCCGGGTTCCGGCCAGGCGTCGGCGGTCGATTCACCGGTCAAGGCCACGGCTGTCCGCGCGTACAGCCCGCCCGCCAGGGGAGGCCGCCCCCAGGGAGTCAGGCCCACGTCGGCGACCCGTCCGCCGCTCGCACCGACCCGCGCCCGGAGCGGCCCGTCGAGCGCGCGCAGGGGGCGCTGAGACGGGCGGTGCCGCCGCCCCGGGTGACCGCCCCGGGGTGACAGCGCCCACGCCCCGCGGGGCCAGGGCCACCCTCCCCCGTCTGCCACACTGGACGGACCATGCCTGCACCCGGAGAACTCACTTTCGTCGCGCCGCGCGGGGCCAAGAAGCCGCCGCGGCATCTTGCTGATCTCACTCCCGAGGAGCGCCGTGAGGCGGTTGCCGCGGTGGGGGAGAAGCCGTTTCGTGCCAAGCAGATCTCGCAGCACTACTTCTCGCGGCTGGTCCATGACCCCGCGGAGTGGACCGACGTTCCGGCCGCGGCGCGCGAGAAGCTGGCGGCGGAGCTGCTGCCGGAGCTGATGAGCGTGGTGCGGCACATCAGCTGTGACGACGACACCACCCGTAAGACGCTGTGGAAGCTGCACGACGGGACGCTGGTCGAGTCCGTGCTGATGCGGTACCCGGACCGGGCCACCATGTGCATCAGCTCGCAGGCCGGCTGCGGCATGAACTGCCCGTTCTGCGCGACGGGCCAGGCAGGGCTGGACCGGAACCTGTCGACGGCCGAGATCGTGCACCAGATCGTCGACGGCATCCGGGCGCTGCGCGACGGCGAGGTGCCCGGGGGCCCCGCGCGCCTGTCCAACATCGTCTTCATGGGCATGGGCGAGCCGCTCGCCAACTACAAGCGCGTCGTCGGCGCCATCCGGCGGCTGACGGACCCCGAGCCCGACGGGCTGGGCCTCTCGCAGCGCGGGATCACCGTCTCCACCGTCGGCCTCGTCCCCGCGATGCTCCGCTTCGCCGACGAGGGCTTCAAGTGCCGCCTCGCCGTCTCGCTGCACGCGCCCGACGACGAGCTGCGCGACACCCTCGTCCCCGTCAACACCCGCTGGAAGGTCCGCGAGGTGCTGGACGCGGCCTGGGAGTACGCCGAGAAGTCCGGGCGCCGTATCTCCATCGAGTACGCGCTGATCAGGGACATCAACGACCAGGCGTGGCGCGCCGACCTGCTCGGGCGGCTGCTCAAGGGCAAGCGGGTGCACGTCAACCTGATCCCGCTCAACCCGACGCCCGGTTCCAAGTGGACCGCCTCGCGCCCCGAGGACGAGGCCGAGTTCGTGCGGACTCTCGCCTCGCACGGCGTGCCCGTGACCGTACGGGACACCCGCGGCCAGGAGATCGACGGCGCCTGCGGACAGCTCGCCGCCACCGAGCGCTGACCCTCCGCGAACAGGAAAGGGCCTCGGCGTGCGCCGGGGCCCTCACCTACGGCCCGGACGCTGATACTGTTCGAACAGGTGTCGATACCCACCGGCCATGCCACGGGTGGCGGCCGACGGGCAGCGGCACCGTCCACAACACACCGAATACGCAGAACACACCGACAGGGGAGCGCTCACAGCGCTGAGAGTGCGGACGCGGACGTCGCGTCACCGCAGACCCTCGAACCTCGCCCGGGTCATGCCGGGTAGGAAGTCGAATGATCAGCATGCACAAGTCCGCGCGGCACACCGCTGCCGCCGTCACCGTCGTCCTCGCCCTCGTGGGCACCCTCGCCGCCTGCGGCGGGGGGTCCGGGAGCGGCGACACCAAGACGGTGACCCTCGTGACCCACGACTCCTTCGCGGCCTCGAAGTCCGTGCTCAAGGAGTTCACGAAGAAGACCGGCTACAAGGTCGACGTCCTGCGCGGCGGCGACGCGGGCGCCGCCGTCAACCAGGCGGTGCTCAACAAGGGCAACCCCCAGGGCGACGTCTTCTTCGGCGTCGACAACACGCTCCTCTCGCGCCCCCTCGACGAGGGCGTCTTCGCGCCCTACCGCGCCAAGGACCTCGACAAGGTCTCCGAGAAGCTCCAGCTCGACGCGGAAAGGCACCGGGTCACGCCCATCGACACCGGCGACATCTGCGTCAACTACGACCGCGCGTACTTCGAGAAGAAGAAGCTCGACCCGCCCAGGACGCTGGACGACCTCACGAAGCCCGCGTACAAGAACCTCCTGGTCACCCCGAACGCCGCCACGTCCTCACCAGGGCTCGGCTTCCTCCTCGCCACCGTCGACGAGTACGGCGACGACGGCTGGCAGGACTACTGGAAGAAGCTCAGGTCCAACGGGGTCGAGGTCACCGACGGCTGGGAGCAGGCGTACAACGACCGGTTCTCCGGCTCGCGCGGCGGCAAGGGCAAGGGGGACAGGCCGCTCGTCGTCTCGTACGCCTCCAGTCCCCCGGTCGAGGTACTGGACAAGAAGCCGCAGCCCGCTCAGGCACCGACCGGCATCGCGAAGGACACCTGCTTCCGGCAGACCGAGTTCGCCGGGCTGCTCAAGGGTGCGGGGAACGAGAAGGGCGGTAAGGCGCTGCTGGACTTCCTCCTCAGCAAGAGGTTTCAGGAGGACATGCCGCTTCAGATGTTCGTGAACCCGGTCCGCGACGACGCTGAGGTGCCGGAGCTGTTCACCAAGTACGGGGAGACCGTCGACCACCCGGCGGCGCTGGCACCGGAGCGGATCGCCGCGCACCGCGAGCAGTGGATCAAGTCGTGGACCTCGCTCGTCGTGAAGTAGCCCCCCAAGCCCCCCAAGCCCCCCAAGCCCCCCGGGCCTCCCGCACGCCTCGTGCCCCCCGGTCCGCGCGCGCCACCTGGACGCGGCTCGGGCTCATGGCCGTGCCCGCCGCGTTCTTCGCGCTCTTCTTCGCCTACCCCGTCGTCGCCATCGTCGGCCGAGGGCTCCGCCCCGACGGGCAGTGGCACGTGGGGCGGCTCGGCCAGGTGCTCGGCGACCCCGACGTGCTGCGCGTCCTGTGGTTCACCCTCTGGCAGGCGGGCGCCTCGACCGCGCTGACGCTCGCCCTGGCGCTGCCCGGCGCCTACGTCTTCGCGCGCTTCGCCTTCCCCGGCAAGCAGCTGCTGCGCGCCGTGCTGACGGTGCCGTTCGTGCTGCCCACCGTCGTCGTGGGCTCGGCCTTCCTGGCGCTCCTGGGGCGCGGCGGGCTGCTCGACGAGTGGTTCGGGGTGCGGCTGGACACCAGCGTGTGGGCCATCCTCCTCGCGCACGTCTTCCTCAACTACGCGGTCGTCCTGCGCACCGTCGGCGGACTCTGGTCCCAGCTCGACCCGCGCCAGGAGGAGGCCGCGCGGGTGCTGGGCGCGGGCCGCTTCGCCGCGTGGCGCCGGGTGACCCTGCCCGCGCTGGCGCCGTCCGTCGGCGCGGCGGCACTGATCGTCTTCTTGTTCACCTTCACCTCCTTCGGCGTCATCCAGGTCCTGGGCGGGCCTCGCTACGCCACCCTCGAAGTGGAGATCTACCGCCAGACCGCCGCTCTGCTGGACCTGCCCGTCGCCGCCGTCCTCACCCTGGTGCAGTTCGCCGCGGTGGCCGCGCTGCTGGGGGTGCACGCGTGGTCCGTGCGCAGGCGGGAGTCCGCGCTGCGGCTGGTCCCCGCCGAGCAGACCGCGCGCCGCCCCTCGGGCGCGGGCCAGTGGACGCTGCTGTGGTCCGTGCTGACGCCGACCGTGCTGCTGGTCCTGACGCCGCTCGCCGTGCTCGTGGAGCGCTCCCTCGACACCCCGGAGGGCTACGGTTTCGGCTTCTACCGCGCCCTGGGCTCCGTGTCCGACGGCGGCACGTTCGTCGTCGCGCCCGTCGAGGCCATCGGCAACTCCCTCGTCTACGCGGCCGTCGCCACCCTCATCGCCCTCGCCGTCGGCGGGCTCGCCGCGGCGGCGCTCACCCGGCGGGCCGGGCGGCTGGTGCGCGGGTTCGACGCGATGCTCATGCTGCCCCTGGGCACCTCGGCCGTCACCGTCGGCTTCGGTTTCCTCATCGCACTGGACGAGCCGCCGCTCGACCTGCGCTCCTCCTGGATCCTCGTGCCCCTGGCGCAGGCGCTGGTCGGGGTGCCCTTCGTCGTACGGACGATGCTGCCCGTGCTGCGTGCCGTGGACGCCGGACTGCGGGAGGCGGCGGCGGTGCTGGGGGCCTCGCCGCTGCGGGCCTGGCGCGAGGTGGACCTGCCGCTGGTGCGCAGGGCGCTGCTGGTCGCGGCGGGCTTCGCCTTCGCGGTCTCGCTCGGCGAGTTCGGCGCGACGGTGTTCATCGCGCGGCCCGACGCGCCCACCCTGCCCGTCGCCGTCGCCCGCTTCCTGGGGCGCGCGGGCGAGCTGAACTACGGCCAGGCGATGGCCCTGAGCACCCTGCTGATGCTGGTGTGCGCGGGCACGCTGCTGGCGCTGGAACGCATCCGTACCGACCGCTCGGGAGAGTTCTGATGTTGCGTCTGGACGGGGTGACCGTCCGCTTCGGCGACCGCGCGGCCCTCGACTCCGTCGGCCTTGAAGTGGCCGAGCACGAGACGGTGTGCGTGCTCGGGCCGAGCGGCAGCGGCAAGTCGACGCTGCTGCGCGTCGTCGCGGGGCTCCAGGAGGCCGACGAGGGCAGGGTGCTGCTCTCGGGGCGCGACCAGTGGGGGGTGCCGCCGCACAAGCGGGGCGTCGGCCTCATGTTCCAGGACCACCAGCTCTTCCCGCAGCGCGACGTCGGCGGCAACGTGGCCTTCGGACTGCGGATGCACGGCACGGACAAGGCCGCGTCGGCGGCGCGGGTCGGCGAACTCCTCGACCTCGTCGGCCTCCCGGGGGCGCGGCGGCGCGCGGTGGCCGCGCTGTCCGGGGGCGAGCAGCAGCGCGTCGCGCTCGCCCGCGCGCTCGCGCCGCAGCCGAGGCTGCTGATGCTGGACGAGCCGCTGGGCCAGCTCGACCGCAGCCTGCGCGAGCGCCTCGTCGTCGAACTCCGCGCGCTGTTCCACCGGCTGGGCACCACCGTCCTCGCCGTCACGCACGACCAGGGCGAGGCGTTCGCGCTCGCGGACCGCGTCGTCGTGATGCGCGACGGGCGCGTCGCGCAGGCGGGCACCCCGCTGGAGGTGTGGCGCCGCCCGGCCTCGGAGTTCGTGGCGCGCTTCCTGGGCTTTGACAACGTCGTGGCGGCCACCGTGGAGGGCGAGACCGCCGTGACGCCCTGGGGCAAGCTGCCGGTGCCCGACGGTACGGAGCAGGGCGACTGCCTGCTGCTCGTCCGCCCCACCGGGGTGCGGCTGACAGCGCCCGAGGACGGGCTGCGCTGCGCCGTGGAGGCCCGCACCTTCCGGGGCGGCAGCGCCTCGGCCGTGACGCTGCTGCTGCGCCCCGGGGACGGGCCGGTGCTGGAAGCCTCCTGCGGGCTGCGCGAGGCGCCGGAGCCGGGCGAGACGATCGGCGTCACGTTCGACGCACGGGACGTCGTACGGCTGGAGGGCTGACGGGCTGACGGGCTGCCGGGGCTGAGGGGCCCGCACCGTACGGGCTCGTACAGCTCCGTAAACCTCCGCACGAACCGGCCGAGCCATGTACGGCCCCCCTCAGCGCCCGCCCGCCGCCCTCACAGCGCCCCCCGCGACCACAGCAGCACCCGCTCCAGCAGCCTGGCCTCCTCACCCAGCCTGGCCAGCCACTCGGCGCCGTACTCCCGCACGGTGCGCGGCATCCGGATCAGCTCGGGCCTGCCCATCACATGGGAGAGCAGCCCCTGGCCGACCAGCCCCTCCACGGTCCGGCCGACGGCCGACCTGGGCAACTGCCTGTCGTGGCACACCGTCTCGGCCGCCGAGCGCGTGAACGTGCCCTCGAACGCGCTGAGCCGCGCCCACAGCAACCGCTCCTGGGGAGCGCACAGTTCATGGCTCAGCCCGTGACACCGGCGCAGGGTCCGGTGCCGCTCAGGCACGCCCTGGCCGCCGCCCGTCAGATCCAGGCAGGCGCCCGCGCGTGACAGCCGCACCAGCAGTTCGCGCGGCGTGCAGCCGGTCAGCTGGCCCGCGGCGAGGCCGACGGCGAGGGGCAGGCTGTCGAGGCGCAGGCAGATGCGCCCCGCGGTGACCCTGTCCTCCTCGGCCGAGCCGAGCCGTACGCCGAGCTGACCGGCCCGCAGCTCGAACAGGGTGACGGCGTCGTCCAGTGCGAGCGGGGCCAGCGGCAGCACCGTCTCGCCCGCCGTGCCGAGCCTGCGCCGGGAGGTGGCCAGGACGCGCAGCCCCGGCACCTCCGTCAGGAGCCGCCCGATGGCGGCGGCGCAGGCGGCGGCGAGGTGTTCGCAGTGGTCGACGACGAGCAGCGTGCGCCGCTCGCCCAGCCCCTCGTCCCGCTGGGGCCCTAGGGCGTGCACGAGGGCGTGCCGCGCCAGGTCGGGGTCGCTGAGTTCGGACAGATCGACGGTGCCGATGGTGTGCCCGGTGCGGGCGATGCGTTCCACCGCCTCGGCGGCGAGCGCGCTCTTGCCGACGCCGCCCGGGCCGACGACCGTCACCAGCCGCGAGTCCCGCATCAGCCCGAGCAACCCCTCCGTCGCGGCCTCCCGGCCGATCAGACCTGGTCGCTCCGGTTGTTCGCTCCGTTGCCTCACGGCTCTTCCCCCGAAGATCCCTGGCATCACGATTCCGCTTCTGAACGCTGATTCCTCCATTTCCGTCAGCGTCGTCCAGGGGATGCCGTCCCGGCATCGGTCGGGGGGAGGGATAGGTATACGTACGTTTCGACGTGCGCCGTGGAGCGCCTAGGTATGGCGCGTACGTACCTCGCCGTCCCTGCCGAGGAGCGCGGTGATCTCGGCGCGGGAGGAGAAGCCCAGCTTGGCGAGGATGTGCTCGATATGCGCGTCGGCCGTGCGCTTCGAGATGACGAGCCGTTCCGCGATCTCCCGGTTCGACAGGCCCTCGGCGACCAGCCCCGCCACCTCGCGCTCGCGGCGGGTGAGCACCTCGGCCCCTGACCCGGCGCCGCCGGGACCACCCGCGCCGTCGGGGACGAGGGTGCGTGCGCCGTCGGCACCGCCGCCCCACGCGGTCACCGGCCTGGCACCGGAGCGGTCCGAACGATCCGAACGGTCCGGCTGGAGGGGCTGCCGGGGCACGGTGGGAAGCGTGTCGGTGTCGTTGGCGGCGAGCAGCACGGCCTGGGCCTGAGTGAGCTGCTTGCCCTGCCGCGACGTGCGCTCGAACCGCTCGTCGCCCAGCGCGTCCCTGAGCGTGGCCTCGACGGCCGCGTACACCAGCTCCAGCGCCTCGATGCCGCCGAACCTGGAGTCCCCGCACACGCGCCACTGCTCCAGCGAGGCGCCCAGCAGCCAGGCGGCGCGGCGGTGGCGGCCCTGCTCGGAGGAGACCCAGGCGAGCAGGCTGAGGCTGTAGGCGACGCCCATGACGTCGCCGATGTCGCCCTTGAGCTGCGCGGCGCGGCGTGCCGACTCCGCGCACTCCTCCCGCTGCCCGCGCAGGATGTAGGCGAACCCCTTCACGATCAGCAGATAGCCCTGGTTCCAGCGCTCCCTGCTGTCGGGCCCCAGCTCCCGCAGCCCCTCCTCGCAGGCGGCCAGTGCCTCGTCGGGGCGCCCCACCAGGGCGTGCGCGAGGCCCTTCGCGTAGCAGGCCATCACCAGGGGCAGCCGCTCGCCGGTCTCGCGGGCCAACGCCACGGCCTCGTCGGTCAGGGTGAGGGCCCGTTCGTGGTCGCCGCTGAAGTTGTACGCGGCCCCCTCGAAGCCGACGGCCCAGGCGTGCGACAGCCGGTCGCCGATGCGCTCGGCGAGCGCGCGGCCCTCGTGCAGGCGGGGCAGCGCGTCGTCGGGGCAGCCGAGCATGACGGCGAAGAACCCGTACCAGACGAGGGTCTTGGCGCGGTCCGGGCCCGAGCGTTCGCAGGGGGGCGCCGCCAGGGCCTTGTCCATCCAGTAGGTGCCCTCGGTGAGCAGCCCGCCGCAGGCCCAGTAGGGCCACATCGCCGCCGTCATCGCGAGCCCCCCGGAACGGCGGTCCGACGCGCTTTCCGCGGGGCCCTCCCCGTCGTCCCCGTCCTCCGTACGTGCGTCGTTCTCGACGGCGTACTCCAGCGCCGCGCGCAGGTTGTCGTGGTCGTCGGCCAGCGCGCTGTGCAGCGGAAACTGCTGGGAGGAGAGGAAGCGCCGCTCGAAGTCGAGGAGCCGGGCGCGGTAGTGGGCGATGTGGCGGTCGCGGCAGGCGGCGGTCTCGCCCAGCGACTCCAGCCACTCGGCGCCGTACTCGCGGATGGTGTCCAGCAGGCGGTAGCGGCTGGTGCCCCCGTTCTCGACGCGGAGCACGACGGACTTGTCGACCAGGCTGATCAGATGCTGCACCACCTCGCCGGGCGGCAGTTCGGGATCGGTGCACACCTCCTCGACGGCCGCCAGCTCGAAGGTGCCCGCGAAGACCGAGAGCCGCGCCCACAGCAGCCGCTCCGGCGCGGTGCACAGCTCGTGGCTCCACCCGATGGTGGTGCGCAGCGTCTGGTGCCGGGAGAGCGTGGTGAGACGGCCACCGGCCAGCAGCGCGAAGGTGTCGCCCAGCCGCTCGGCCAACTCGTCCAGGGGCAGGGCGCGCAGCCGCACCGTGGCCAGCTCGATGGCCAGCGGAATGCCGTCGAGCCTGCGGCACAGCGCCACCGCCTGCGCGCGGTTGGCGTCCGTCAGCGTGAAGCCCGGGACCACGGCCGCAGCGCGGTCGGCGAACAGGGCCAGCGCGCCGCCGTCGCCCTCGCCCGGCTCGCCGGGGAGGGGGAGCGGCGGGACCGTCAGCACGTGTTCGCCGGGGACGTCGAGGGGCTGGCGGCTGGTCGTCAGCAGCGTGAGTCCCGGCGCCTCGGGAAGCAGCAGATCGGCGAGCATCGCGCAGGAGTCCAGCACGTGTTCGCAGGTGTCCAGGATCAGCAGCAGCTCGCGCTCGGCGAGATACTCCACGACCAGGTCTATGCGCGGGCGCGAGCACTGCTCGGGCAGATCGAGGGCGGTGGCGATGGTGTGCGGCAGCAGCTCGGGGTCCTTGAGCCCGGACAGCTCGACCAGCCGCACACCGTCGGCGTACAGCTCGGCGCGCTCGATGGCGGAGTGCAGCGCGAGCCGGGTCTTGCCCACCCCGCCCGGACCGACGAGGCTGACGAGCCGTGCCCGCTCCAGCGTTCTGCCCACGTCGGCCAGTTCGGCCGTTCTGCCCACGAAACTGGTGACCTGCGCGGGCAGTTGCCCGCTGCGGCGACCGCTGAACCCGAATGTCACGGCTTCTGCCCTCCCGGCCCGACGCTAAGGCGGCACCTTAGAGTACGCGCAACGCTACGCGTTGTGAGTGGGTGGCGTCGCCCCTAGGCGCAGGTCAGCCTTCGGTCAGCCGTTCCAGTGCGGCGGGGGCCTCCTCGACGGAGTCCACGAGCGCGATGCGCCGCTCCATGGGACGGCCCTGCGCGAGGGCGGTCAGCAGGGGCCAGGCGGGCAGCGTCTCCGTCCAGTGGGCCTTGTCCACGAGGACCATGGGGGTGGGTGCGCCGCGTGAGCCGTAGTAGTTCGGCGTCGCGTTGTCGAAGATCTCCTGTACGGTTCCGGCCGCGCCCGGCAGGAAGACCACCCCGGCGTTGGAGCGGGCCAGCAGGCCGTCCTCGCGGACCGCGTTCACGAAGTACTTGGCGATGTGCTGGGCGAACGCGTTGGGCGGCTCGTGCCCGTAGAACCAGGTCGGGATGCCGACGGAGGCACCGCCGCCCGGCCAGCCGTCGCGCACCTGGAAGGCGGCCTCGGCCCAGTCGCCGACGGAGGGCTCGAACGACGGGCTCTCGGCCAGCATCTCCAGTGCCTTGCTCAGCATGCCGTCGTCGAAGGGCGCCGCGTACGCGCCCAGGTTCGCCGCCTCCATGGCCCCTGGCCCGCCGCCCGTGGCGACGGTGTGACCCGCGCGCGTGAGGGCGCGCCCGAGGCGCGCCGCGCCCGCGTACGCGTCCGTGCCGCGCTTCAATTTGTGGCCGCCCATGACGCCGACCACGCGCGCTCCGACGAGGTGTTCGTCGAGCGCGTCGGAGACGGCGTCGTCGTGGACGGCGCGGAGCATCGAGGAGAAGACGTCGCCGTCGGCCTTCGTCCGCTGGAACCAGGCGTACGAGCGCGCGTCGGGCGTCGACTCGTAGCCGCCGTCGGACAGGCCCTCGAACAGTTCCTCCGGCGAGTACAGGCGCCCGCGGTACGGGTCGAAGGGGACGCGCGGCACGGGCGGGAAGACCAGGCCCCCGCCGTCGCGTATCGCGGCCATCGCCTCCGGGGCCATCCGGCAGCCGAGGAAGACGGCGCCCTCGGTCTCGTGCGCGGCCGAGGTCAGCGCCTCGGTGCGGTCGCTGAGGTCGACGGACTGCACGCGCCAGCCGTTCAGCGAGCCGGTGCCCTCGATGACGTGGTCGAACTCTTCGAGGCTCTCGATCTCACGGTCAATCATCGGCCCAGGGTAGGTCGTTGGCCCTCGCGCGGGCACGGGATGTGACGTGGCGCGCACCCCGGGGCCGGGCGGCGGCGGGGTGCGGCGGCTCGGCGGGCCAGCGGGCCAGCAGGCCAGGGGGCCAGGGGGCCAGCAGGTCAGCGGGTCAGGGGAGCACGGGGAGCGAGGCGAGGACGCTCAGCGCCCAGGTGAGGGAGCCCAGTGCGACGAGCAGCACGGCTGCCCGCAGCGCGGCGGCGTGCCGCAGCAGCTTCCGCGGGGCTCCGACGCGTACGAGTGCCGCGTTCGTACGGACGCGTGCCGAGCGCCACTCGGCCGCCGAGGTCAGCACGCTCAGCAGTGCACAGGCCAGCACGAGCGCGATCCCGAGCGCGGTCATCGGGCCGACGGCCGAGAGGCCGCCGCCGGGAGCCGCGGCGTACAGCCGGGCCGCGACCAGCGTCCCCGCGACCACCGCGCACAGCGTCCCCAGCGGACGGCCGACCCGCGCCGCCTCCTCGCGCAGCACGCGCCCCGCGAGCAGCCGCACCGCACCGGGCCGGTACGCGGTGAGGAGCGTCCCGCACAGATGGGTGAGCCCGGGCCCGGCCAGCACGAGACCGACGGCGATGAGCAGCCAGCCGCACAGCACGCCGGGCGCGATGCCCTCCAGGGTGCGGGGGACGGGCAGGTGCTGCGAGCGGCTCGCGTACGTCTCCAGGGCGAGCCCTGCCGCGGTCAGCGCCGCGCCCCACGGGAGCGATCCCGGGAGGGGAGCGGGGCCTGCGGTGTCGTCTGCGGCGGGGGTCGCCGTGTCGGCGCGGCCGGAGGAGGCGGCCCGTACGGTCCGGGCTTCCATGGTGGCGCGGGCGTGGTCCCGGCCGCGGTTACGGTCGCCGCCGTGGGCGCGGGGCCGCGAGGGGTGTGCCGCGCGCGCCGACAGGGCGAAGGCGGTGCAGGAGGCCAGCACGGGCGCGACGCACAGCAGCGTCAGCGCGGCGGCCACCGGCAGCGGCCGGTCGGCGGCGAGGAGACCCGAGGCGGCGCCGTCGAACGGCATCCCGGTCAGCTCGCCGCGCAGGTGGAGGAAGACCAGCAGCGCGACGGCGCTGCCCAGCAGACAGGAGACGGCGGTCGAGACGGCCGCGAGCGCGGGCACGCCCCCTGGGCCCGACCGCACGGTGTCCAGCGCGCTACGGGCCTGGGGCCCCGGGTCCGTACGGGCCACGGCGACGGCGAGCTGCACCGCCGCGGCGAGGGGGACGAGGCACCACAGCAGCCGGGCCACCGAGGCGGCGGGCTGCCCCGGGTGGGCGAGCGCGTGACTGAGGCTCGCGAGCAGCAGGAACCCGACCCCCGCCATGGCGCAGGCCACCAGCAGGCGGCTGAGGAGGATGAGGGGGTGCGAGCCGCGGATCAGCCGGAGAGCGAGCACGAGGCCCTGCCCTTCGGCTCCTCGGCACCCTTGACGGCCCCGGCTGCCTGGGTCGTCCCGGCTGCCTCGGGTGACTCGGCCATCCGGGCTGTCTCGGTTGTTCCGGTGGCCTCGGTTGTTCCGGCGGTCCCGGGCGACTCGGCTGCCTCGGCTGTCTCGGTTGTTCCGGCGGTCCCGGGCGACTCGGCTGCCTCGGCTGTCTCGGTTGTTCCGGCGGTCCCGGCGGCCTCGGTCGTCCTGACTGCCCCGGTCGCCCCGGTCGCTCCGGCTGTCCCGGTCGTCAGGGAACCGTGGTCCTGGTCCGGGTCCGGGGCAGGCTCGTTGCCGTGGTGGTCCTCGCCGTCCGGGGCGAGGCCGTCGGCGACCAGTGCCCGGTCCTGGCCGGGGCTCTGGCCCGTGTCCGCCGCGTCCTCTCGCCCCCTGTCGCTGTCCGCGTCCGCCGCCGCGTCCGTGCCCGTGCCCGTGCCTGCGATTCCGTCCGGGCCCGGACCCAGGCTCCGGTTCTGGTCCTGGCCTTGGCTCTGGTCCCAGTCCTGGTCCCGATCCTGGACCTGGAATCGGCCCTGGCCCTGGCCCTGGTCCCAGTCCCGGTCCCGGTCCTGGTCCTGGTCCCGGTCACGGTCCTCGTCCTGGGCGGGGTCGCTGCCGGAGTCACCGGGGTACGGCGCCGGGGCGTGGGCCGCACGCGGGCCGGTGCTGTCTTCGTGGTCCGCTCCGTTGGAGGCCCGGTCGTCGTCGTCACCGGCGCTGTCGTCATGGGCCCCGTGACCGAGGCCGAGGACGGGCCCGTGGCCCTCGTCGGCATCGTCCTGGCGGCCGTCGACGAGGTGGAGGGTGCGGTCGACCAGGACGTGGGCCGAGGTGCACACCGTGGCCGTCACGGCCGGATCGTGTGTCGCGAGCACCATGGTGATGCCGTGCGAGCGGGCCGCCGTGGTGAGGGTGCGCAGCACCTGGGCGCGTTCCGCCTCGTGCAGTGGCGCGGTCGGCTCGTCGGCGAAGACGACGGCGGGCGAGTGCGCCAGCGCGCGGGCGATGGACACCCGCTGGCGCTGGGACTGGAGGAGCGCGGTCGGCCGCTTGCGTGCGCAGGCCGCGACGTCGAGCCGCTCCAGCCACTCGTGCGCCGCTTCGCGGGCCGCGCGGCGGCCGACGCCCGCCATCAGCAGCGGCAGCGCCGCGTTCTCCCAGGCCGTCAGCTCGGGGACGAGGTGCGGCTCGCTGCCGATCCAGCCGAACCTGTCGCGCCGCAGCCGCTCGCGCGAGGAGCGCCGGAGGGAGTGGACGGGGACGTCGTCGAACCAGATCTCCCCGTGGTGCGGGGCCAGGTGCCCGGAGAGGCAGCTCAGCAGCGTGGTCTTACCGCTGCCCCGTGCCCCGGTGACGGAGAGGATCTCTCCCTCGCGCACGCGCACCGACACCCCTTGGAGGGCGGGAGAGCCGCCGTACGCGTAGTGCAGTCCCCGTGCCCAGAGCACGCCCTCTTCCGGTGGTGCTGCCATCGGTGGCACCTTCACTCACCTCTGCTCCGCTGGTTCCGCTGTCCTCTCGTCCCCTGGTCGGGTGAACGACCGTCACGGCGGATCGGTCACTCGCAGGCGGACGCACCGTACGGACAGCCCTGCCGCGTGCGGCGGGCGGTCTCTCGCGGCGTGGGGAAGGTTCCACCGAATGGATTCCGCCAGGTGGATCCTCAGTCCGCCTCCTGGAGGTGGGTGGGGGCGAACATGCGCAGCACCGCGGGCAGGACGACGACCGAGGGCCCAGGGCGCGCCAGCGCGTCGGCGAGGTCGTCGCGCAGCGCGTCCGGGGTGGTGCGGATGGCGGGTACGCCGAAGGACTCCGCGAGCGCGGCGAAGTCCGGGCGAGCCAGTTCGGTGCCCGTCGACTCGCCGAAGGCGTCGTCCATGTACGCGCGCAGGATGCCGTAGCCGCCGTCGTCCACGATCAGCCAGGTGACGGGGAGCCCGTACTGGCGTGCCGTGGCCAGTTCCGCCAGCGAGTACATCGCCCCGCCGTCGCCCGAGACGGCGAGCACCGGGACCGTGCGGTCGGCGGTGGCGGCGCCGAGCGCGGCGGGGAAGGCGTAGCCGAGGCCGCCCGCGCCCTGGGCCGAGTGGAAGGCGCCCTCGCGCGGGTCGAAGGCGGACCACGCCCAGTAGGCGAGGATCGTCATGTCCCAGAAGCTGGGGGAGCCGTCCGGCAGCGCCTCCCTGACGGCCGCGAGTATCCGCTGCTCCTGGCCGAGGTCCTGGTCCGCGATCCTGGCGTGGACGCGGGCGAGCAGCGCGGCGGCCCGCTCCACCCCGTCGCCCGGTGGCTTCGGCGCGACGGCGGCGACGAGCGCTGCCAGTGCGTGGGCCGCGTCGGCGTGCAGCCCGAGCGCCGGGTGGTTGGCCTCCAGCTTGCCGGCGTCGGCCTCGATCTGGATCACCCGGCCGCGCGGCGCGAACGTGTGGTAGTTCGAGGAGAGTTCGCCCAGCCCCGAGCCCACGACCAGCAGGACGTCCGCGTCCTCCAGGAAGTCGGTGGTGTGCCGGTCCTCCAGCCAGGAGCGCAACGAGAGCGGGTGCTCCCAGGGGAAGGCGCCCTTGCCGCCGAACGTCGTGGCCACCGGCGCGTCCAGTTTCTCGGCCAGCGCGCGGAGCGGGCCCTGCGCCCCGGCCCGTACGACCCCACCGCCCGCCAGGATCGCCGGATGCCGCGCGCCGTTCAGCGCGGCGGCGGCCTCGGCGACGAGTTCGGGGCGCGGCGGCAGCGGGCGCGGCGTCGCGGCCAGCTCCGTGACGGGGGGCACGGCGGTGGGCGCGAGCAGCACGTCCTGCGGGATCTCCACCCAGACGGGCCCCGAGGGCGCCTCCAGCGCCGAGGCCCAGGCGGCGGCCAGCGCCGAGGGGATCTGGGAGGCCGCGCGCACGGTGTGCACGGACTTGACGACGTCGCGGAAGGCGGCGGACTGGTCGCGCAGCTCGTGGAGGTAACCCTTGCGCGCGCCGCCGAGGCCCGAGACGGGGATCTGGCTGCCGATGCCGAGGACGGGCGCGGAGGCCGCCGCCGACTCCTGGAGCGCGGCCAGTGTCATCAGCGCGCCGGGGCCCGTCGAGACGAGCAGCGGGGTGACGCGCCCTGTCGTCCTGGCGAAGGCGTCGGCGGCGAACCCCGCGTTGTTCTCCACGCGCAGCCCCACGTACTCCAGCGTGGAGCGGCGCAGCGCGTCGAAGGCGCCGAGCGCGTGCTGGCCCGGCAGCCCGAAGACTGTCGTGGCGCCGAGCGCGGTGAGGGACTCGACGACGAGATCGCCGCCGATGCGGACGGGGGCCGGGTGTGTGCTCATGGTGCGGTGGGTGCCTTTTCTCTCGCGGGGGCGGGGGGGGCTCGCAGGGAGGGGCGACGTGTGACGTGTGCGGGTCTACGGGGCCGTACGGACCGGAGCGCCCTCCTCCGCCCGCTCCCCGGACCCGGCCGTCGTGTCCTCGCCCGCCAGGCGCCTGCGCCATGTCTCCAGCACGGCCGGGTCCGTCGGCCGCTGCGCGAGGCTGACGACGACATGGGTGACCAGGGAAGCCAACAGGCCGTAGTAGACGGGCTCGTTGGCGAGGACGCCCTTCCAGATCATCGTGCCGAGCACGGTCAGGCCGCCCACCGCGACGGCGGCGAGCGCGCCGCCCGCCGTGCCGCGCTTCCACACCAGCCCGCCCAGGATCGGCACCAGCAGTCCGCCGACCAGCAGGTTGTAGGCGACGGTGAGGGCCTCGACCACGTCGTTGAGCAGGACCGAGACGACGACCGTGGCCACGCCCATCACCAGGATGAACACGCGGTTCCCCCGCACCTCGTCGCCCGGCGCGTCCTCGGTCCCGGACGCGTCCTCGGACGCCACGGGGCCGCTCGTGACCCGCGCCCGCAGCCGCGCCCAGATGTCGTTGTTGGCCACCGTCGCGCAGGCGATCAGCGCGCCCGAGGACGTCGACATGACCGCGGACAGCGCAGCGGCCAGCACCAGCCCTTTCACGCCCACGGGGAGCGCGTCGTCGACGAGGGTCGCGAACGCCGCGTCCGGGCTGTCCAGCTTCGGGTAGAGCACCTTCGCGGCCGTCCCGATGACGGCCCCGGCGAGCGCGTACACCAGGCAGTACGTACCGGCGACGGTGCCGCCCCTGCGGGCGACGGTGTCGCTGCGCGCGGTGAACACCCGCTGCCAGATGTCCTGTCCGATCAGCATGCCGAACGAGTAGATCAGGACGTAGGTGAAGACCGTCTGGACGCCGATGTTCATGGGTGAGAAGTAGTCGTCGGGCAGTTGCTCGCGCATGCCGTCGATGCCGCCCGCGCGGTGGACGGCGATGGGCAGCAGCAGAAGGAGCACGCCGATGGACTTGACGACGAACTGCACCATGTCCGTCAGCGTGATCGACCACATGCCGCCGAGCGTCGAGTAGGCGATGACGACGGCGCCGCCCAGGACGATCGCGGGTATCCGGTCCAGGCCGAGGACGACGTCGAAGATCGTGGCGTACGCGATGGTCGAGGTGACGGCGAGCATCAGCGTGTACGCCCACATCACGAGGCCGGAGATGAGCCCGGAGGAGCCGCCGTAGCGCAGGTCGAGCATCTGGCTGACGGTGTAGACCCGCAGCCGGGAGATGCGCGCGGAGAAGAACAGGCTCAGCGCCAGCAGCCCGAAGCCGATGGTGAACACGAGCCAGGCGCCCGAGAGTCCGTACTGGTAGCCCAGGCCCACGCCGCCGATGGTGGAGGCGCCGCCCAGCACGATGGCGGCCATGGTGCCCGAGTACATGAACGGGCCGAGCCGCCGTCCCGCGACCAGGAAGTCGCTCTTGGACCTGGCCCTGCGCATCCCCCACCAGCCGACGGCGAGCATGCCCGCCAGATAGACGACGATCACTGCGTAGTCGACAGCCATGAGCGCTCCTCGGTCCTGCGGCGGGGGGGGGAGACAAGGGGAGGGAGGGGGAGGGGAGGCGAACTGTGCACGGGCACGGGGCACGGTGGTGGGGCGTGCTGGGCGGTGAGCCTAGGTGTCCGCAAGAAGGCCGGGAAGTGTACGTTTCCTCCATCGCACGGCCATGGGCTGTACGAACCATCCATGGAGCCGTGGAGGCCGTCCCGTGCACGACCCCGTTCCGCCCACCGTCCCCGTCCCGCTCTCCGTGCTCGCCGAGGACGCGGCGCTCGGGCTCCGGCAGATCGCAGGACCGCACAGCCCCGGCACCCCCGTACACGCCGTCCACACCAGCGAGATGGCGGACCCGCGCCCCTACCTGTTCGGCGGCGAACTGCTGCTGAGCGCCGGGGTGCACTGCACCGCCACCACGGGCGACGACGCCGACGCGCACTGGGACGACTTCGCCGCGCACGCCGTGGAGGCGCGGGCCGCCGCGCTCGGCTTCGGCATCGCGCCCGTACACGACACCGTGCCGCCCGCGCTGGCCGACGCCTGCGACCGGCTCGGACTGCCGCTGTTCGAGGTGCCGCGCGCGACGCCCTTCACGGCCGTCGCGCGCGCCGTCTGGCAGGCCATGGCCGATCTGCGCCATCACGCGCTGCGCAGGCTCAGCGAGGCGCAGCGGACGCTGGCCGCCGCTGCCGCGCGCCAGCACCCCGTGCCCGCGGTGCTGCGGCAGCTCGCGCAGCATCTCGACGGCTGGGCCGCGCTGTTCGGCCCCGAGGGCGCCGAACTCGCCTCGGCCGGTGCCCCTCCCGGCGAGGCGGCCCGCGCCGAACTGGCCTCCCTCACCGCGCTGCTGCGCCCCGGCCCCTCCTCGGCCGCCGGTGCCCACGGCGGTCTCCGGCTGAGCGTCTACGGGCTCGGCGGGCGCGGACGCCTGGCCCTGGGCGTCTGCGCGCCGCACCGTGACGGCACGGACGACGCGGTCGCCGGAGTGGCCGTCGTGCTGCTCTCACTGCTCACCGAACCGCGCGCGGCGGCCACCGACGCGCGCCGCTCGGCCGCGCTCGTCCGGCTGCTGCTCGGCGCCCCGGCGCGGGAGGCCGCCGCGTTGCTGGGCGACGGCGGCGACGACGGTGACGGTGACGGTGACGGCGACGGCGAGTGGACCGTCGTACGGGGACGCGCACGTGCCGGGGGAGCAGGAGGAGCCGGGAGAGCGGCAGGCGGGGAGGCCCCGGGCGACGACCCGTTCGCGCTCTCCGCGCTGGCCGCCGGGCTCGGCACCAACCTGATCGACGTGACGGGCGGGGAACTGCGCGCCCTGGTGCCCCCGTCGCCCGGCGGGCCCGCGCCCGTCGAGCCGCAGCCGCACTGGACGCTCGGCGTCTCGGCGCCCGTCACCGCCGACGAACTGGCGCGCGGCGACGCGGAGGCGGCACGGGCGCTGCGCCGCGCGCTGGCGCAGCGGAGCGCCCTCGTCCGCCAGGGCACGGAGGTGCCCGACGGCGCCGGTGTGGCCTCACTGGTGCCGCCCGAGGAGCGCGCGGCGTACGCGCGGGCACGGCTCGCGCCGCTCGAAGGGTCGCCCGCGCTCGTCGAGACGCTGCGCATGTGGCTCTCGCTGCACGGGAGCTGGGACCGTACGGCGGTCGCGCTCTCGGTGCACCGCAACACGGTGCGGCAGCGGATCGCGCGCGCCGGCGAACTCCTGGGCACCGACCTGGGCGAGGCGGACGCGCGCATGGAACTCTGGTTCGCGCTGACCTGGCGCTGAGGCGCGGCGCAGCGGCGCGGCGCGAGCGTGCCCGTACCGCACTGGTGTGGGCGTGCCCGTACCGCACCGGTGTGAGCGGGTCCGGTAGCTCACGGGCGCGAGCGGGCCCCGTAGCCCC
>NZ_JBSHAO010000054.1:0-54127 GCF_053611545.1 Streptomyces sp. NPDC054796
TTCGACCTCGGCCGCGACCTGGATCGCCGCCTCCAGCGCGGTGACCGCCTCCTCCGGCCGCCGGGCGGTGGCCAGCGACCGTGCGTACCGGGCGGTGAAGACACCACTGTTGCGGCGGGACTCGGAGCCTTGGACCTGGTCCCACAAGCGCACCGCCTCGGCTCCCAGGCCGAGGCGGGTGTAGCAGGTGGCGCGCTGGATCTCCAGGTACAAGGGAGTATGGGGGGGCGTTGCCCCAGCCGTAGGGGTCGTCCATCTGGTCGATCAGTGGAGGCGCGCTGTCGAGGGCGTGGTCGACGGCCGCGCGGTCGCCGAGCAAGGCGTGCCCGTGCGCGGCCTGCTGGAGGGCCTGGACGCGGACCTTGACGCACAGGCCGTTTCCTTCCAGGGCCGCAGTGGCCATCTCCACCGTGGTGGGGCCGTCTCCGATGTCCGTGTCCAGCATCGCGCGGTTGGCCAGTGCGTGGGCGACCAGTTGGGCATCGTGGGCGCGGTGGGAGAGTTCCAGCGTGCGGACGCTCCAGGCGACGGCCCGACTCATCTGTCCGGCATCCTGGCAGAGCCAGGTGGCCAGCCCGGACCAAGCCGCGGCTGTCTGCCACAACTCCCGGCGCACCGAGCCGGTGGCCCGGCCTGCCACGTGTTCCAGCACTTTGAACTGCGCTGTGACAGTGGCGCGGTGCCGCGGGCCCTGCACGGCGTCCTCTCTCCAGTGCCCGTCCGGACGGTCGCGGAAGTAGTCGACGGCCTCGGGCGGCACGGGCGAGTTGGGGCTCACTGGCAGTGCGGAGAGCGCGAGGCCGCCACTGTCGGTCAGGAAGGTACGCCGGTCGATCGCCATGCCCACGTCCACTTCGAGATCGGCCAGGACCGCGTCGATCGGGTCCGTGACACGCCCGTCAGCTCATCGGAGGACATTCCGAGAGCCCCCGCGATGAACGGTAACCAGTCGACAGGGCGGCGCCCACCGTGCTCGTAGCGTTTGATCTCGGTGCGGGCGCCCGTGGGCTGCGGCGTCGGCAGGGAGTGGGCGCCGTCCGTCGCGAGGACGGCCGGACGGGAGGGTCTGGACGGTTGGACCGGAAGCATGGCCGGTCGGCCGAGGCGGAGCCGGGAAGCGCGGGGCTAGCGTCCTTCTCGGCAGGTGACCTCACGGAACCCCGCAGACCCAGACCCCCACAGAACCCCCACGGAGAGGAAGGCCCGATGGACCAGCGCATGTCCGACCGCAGCGCCGGCGCGACCACCGAGTTCGAGAGGGACGTCTTCACGCTGTTGCTGGAGACCGTACGCACGGCGACCAAGCAGGAACGCGACGACATCGGTACGGAGAGCCTGCTGAGCGCGCTCGTGGCGGGCGACTCCGCCGCGGGTTCCGCGATCGCCCCCGGAATGAAGGCCGCGGGCACCCTCGGCGGTTCGATCGGGGTCCGGGGGACATCCGTGTGGATCAGCGACGACGCGGGTGACGGCACGGCGGGAAGCCCGGACGACGAGCGGGAGGTCGACGCGTTCTGGCGGGAGGTCCTGCACGAGGAGGCCAAGAGGCTGCGCTGGAAGAACCGGAAGAAGGCGGAAGACGAGCGCGGCAGCCTTGCACTCCCCCCGATGACCGGCGCGTTGCGGGCCTGTCTGCGCAAGGCGCTGGAAGCCGCGCGGGAGGAGGGCACCATCTCCGTGCGCGTCCGCCATGTGGCGCGCGCACTGGTCGAGCTGCCCGACACCCGGGCCCGCGAGGCGTTGGTGGTGGAGAAGCTGGACGTCGCGGCTGCCACGGCCGCGCTCGACGCGTTGCGCGGGAGCGACGAAACGCCCGAGCCCGGCCCGGTGCTGGTGCTGCGCAAGGCGGGGACCTTCGGGAAGAGCGGCAATCCGCTGGCCCGGAAGTTCTTCGCCTGGATATTCGGGGGCGGCGCCGGGTTCGGCTCCGCGGTCGTGGGCGTGGTGGGCACGGAGGCGCGACGCGCCGCGGTGCGGCGCGGGGGGCCGGAGCAGGAGCCCGTCGACATACTGCTGGGCATCCTGGGGCTGGACCGGGCGCTGGCGGTCGCGGGGCGTGAGCTGCCCGAGAAGCTGACGGGCGCGAACCAGGGGGCGGAACTCCTGCGCCGGTACGGCGTACGGCAGGATGCTGTCGCCCGGGTGCTGCTGCCCACCACCGGGGTCGCGGCGGGAGAGCCCCCGGAGATCGGCAGCAGTGCCGACTTCGAACGCAGGCTCCTGCACGTCACAGAGTTCACCGCCTCCGCTCAGGACTCGCCGACGGTCGGCACGACCCACCTGCTGGCCGCGCTGCTCGACGAGACCGGGACGGACGCGGAGTCCGCGGCGGAGATCGAGCGCGTGCTGACCGAGGCGGGCGCCGACGTCGCCGGGCTGCGGGCCGAGCCGGAGCTGCGGGTTCCGGGAGGCGCTGCCCGAAGTGCCTGACGCTGATGTCGCGGCGGTTCGCCGACGCGTACGACAAGAGCGCCTGAGCATCGGTGCAGAACGGCACCCGCGCGAAGCCACACGGAGGAAGAAGCCATGAGCCCGGCAGTGCGACCGCGACTGCGGCCGCAACCGCAATCGCGCCCCTGGAAGCGGGCGTGGAGGCGGGTGCGCGGCGAGACCGTCGCGATCCGGGAGGCGGTGCGCGGCACGCCCCGGCGGACGGTCGTCACCGAGTCCGTACTCGCCGGACTGGTCCTGCTGTGCTCGCTCGTGCCGGTTCCACTGACCCCGGCGCCCCACCCGGTGACGGCGACCCTCCTGGGAGTGTGGACGGCGCTGCTCGTGCCCGCGCGGCGGATGTACCCCGCCCTCACGGTGCTGGGCTGCGTGCCGGTGGCCGCCGGGGACAACGTGTGGGCGGCCGCGGTGGTGCCGTACGTCGTGTGGTCAGCCGTGCGCCGCATCGTCCCCGCACGGCGTGCCTGGGCGGTGGTCGGGGCGAGCAGCGTCGGCGTCGTGCTCGTGCTGTTCGCGGGCCAGTCCCTCGCCGGGCCACCGACGAAGACGCCCTACCTGGTCGGCGGCCTCGGCCTGGGCGCGCTGTTCATCCTGCTGCCCGCGCTGTCCGGCCTGATGCTGGCGCGTCGCCGCCCGCTGACGCGGCTGCTGCGGGAACGCAACGCCTACCTCGAACACGCCCGCTTCCTCACCGACGAGGCGGCCCGCATGGAGGAACGGGCGCGCATAGCCGCCGAGATGCACGATCTGCTCGGCCACCGCATCAGCCTCATCTCGGTGCACGCCGGAGCCCTCCAGCTCGCTGCCGAACGCCAGGCGCCCCCGCTGGCTGCGCAGGCCGGACTTCTGCACACCACCGCCGGAACGGCCATGGAGGAGCTGCGCGGCATCCTCGGCGTCCTCCGTCACCAGTCCGGCGACGACACCGGCGAGCGGGGGACCCGCGAGGATCTGTCGGCCCTGGTCGCGGCTTCCCGCAGCGCGGGGGTCGACGCCGAACTGCGCTGGGAGGCGACCGGGCCGACGGAAGCGGACGCCCGCACCAGGCAGGCCGTCCACCGTGTCACCCGCGAAGGACTCACCAACGCGCTGAAGCACGCGTCCGGCGCGCCCGTGCGTGTGACGTTCCATGACGAAGGGGACACGGTGGTGGTCTCCGTCGTCAACGGCGCCCCGCCGGTGCCCCGTTCGCCCGGGGGCGGGAGCCGCAGCGGACTCGTCGGCCTCCAGGAGAGGATCAGCCTGCTCGGCGGCACCCTCCACGCCGGACCGCGTCCGGAGGGCGGCTTCGCCCTTTCCGCGCGGATACCCGTCCGGCCCGAATCGCCGCCCGTGCCCGCCGCCGCGCCGAGGCCGGTGTCCGACAGGTTCGACGGGTCCAACGCGTTCGACGGGACGGGCTCCCGCCCCCCGCTGCCCACGGATGTCCTCACCTGGCCCCGCCTCCTGGGCGGCGGCTGCGCCGCGCTGCTGGTGCTGCTGCCGACGATCGGCGGCACCATCGCCCTGCTGATCATGGCGGTTCTAGACTGAGCCGATGATCCGAGTCCTGATCGCCGACGACGAGGCGCTGATGCGTGCCGGTATCAGGCTGATCCTGGAGAACGCCGACGAGGTCCGCGTCGTGGCCGAGGCGCAGGACGCCCGTGAGGCCGTCGAAGCCTGCCGTGCCCACCCCGTCGACGTCGCCCTCCTCGACATCCGGATGCCCGGGGACGGCATCAGCGCCCTCGCCGAGATCACCCGGCACTCGTCCCGCACCCGGGTGGTGATGCTGACGGCCTTCGGCGAGGAACAGACCGTCGCCTCAGCGCTGCGCGCCGGGGCCCACGGCTATCTGCTCAAGGACACGGGGCCTCGCGACCTCATCGACGCCGTACGCCGCGCCGCCGCCGGAGAACCCGTCCTCGCCCCGCAGGTCACCCGTCAACTGGTCGAATTCCGGGCCAGGTCGGGGCATGGCAGCGAAGCCGCCGCTCGTCGGATCGCGGACCTGACACCGGCCGAACGCGACGTCCTCCGGCTGCTGGGCACCGGCCTCTCGAACGCCGGGATCGCCGCACAGCTCCACCTCAGCTCCGGCACGGTCAAGGCCCACATCAGCAACATCCTCACCCGCACCGACTGCACCAACCGCGTCCAGGCGGCGGTACTGGCGCAGGAAGCCGGTCTGCTCGACTGACGTCCGGCCGCCTCGCCCCCTACCGCCCGGGATCGGTTCCGTCACATGGACGGCCTCCGCTACAACCTCTCCCTGGTCACGCGGGTCTTGCCCGCGTCAGATCCGCGCACCGCACCTGGGCGCGGAGCACGGAGCACAGGGAGAAGCACAGTGCGCGTCACTGCCGTTCGCCGTACCGTCATGGCCGCCGCCGCGGTCTCGTTCGCGTTTGTCCTCACCGCCTGTGGCGGCAGCGGCGGTGGCGGTGCGGACGAGGGGGCGGACAGCGGCGCCGGGTCCGAGAGACCCGTGGCCAAGGCCCTCAGCGCGAACGCGCTGGAGAAGCGCGTGGTCACCGAGGACGACGTCAAGGACCACGAGATCGACGAGCCGGGCAAGGACGACGTGTTCGACGCCGACACCCTCTCCGTCGACAAGGCCGGGTGCGAACCCGTCGCCCAGGCGCTCTCGGCCCTGCCCACGGGCGAGCCGACGGCGGCCGTCCAGCGGCTCGCCGTCCACAAGTCCGACGCGGCCGGCAAGGGCATGCCTTCGACGGAGGACATGGCGGGCATGACGGAGGAGCAGATCGAGGCGGCGACGATCGACTCGCTCGACATCACCAAGACGCTGACCTCCCTCTGGTCCTACGAGGCCGACGGCGCCGAACAGGCCCTCGCCGCGCTGCGGAAGGCGGGCGAGAAGTGCGCCGGGGGCTTCGTGATGACGACGGACGGGGAGAAGCAGCAGGTCACCAAGGTCACCGGGGAGAAGCTGTCCGTCGGCGAGGACGCCGTCGCCTGGACGGTGGGGACGAAGCAGGACGGCACCGCAGCCGACACCAAGGTCGTCGTCCTCCGGCAGGGCACCACGCTCGCGGGGTTCTCCTCCTTCAACATCGCCTCGGTCTCCCGTGGCGAGGCGTACGAGCAGCCGACGGCCCTCATCGACGCGCAGGCCGCCAAGCTCCGCTGACCCGGGCGAGCAACCGCGAGCACGAGGCGGCGCCTGGCGGTCAGGCCACGGTGCGCAGTTCGTGCGGGGTGTTGTTGAGGCGCCGGGCGCCGTCCTCGGTGACGGTGACGATGTCCTCGATACGGACGCCGAAGCGGCCCGGCAGATAGATGCCCGGCTCGATCGAGAAGCACATGCCGGGCACGAGTTCGCGCTGTTCGCCCTCCACCATGTAGGGCGGTTCGTGCGTGGTCAGGCCGATGCCGTGGCCGGTGCGGTGGATGAAGAACTCGCCGTACCCGGCCTCGGTGATCACCGCGCGGGCCACGCGGTCGATCTCCTGGCAGGCGACGCCGGGCCGTACCGCCTCGAACGCGGCCTGCTGCGCGCGGCGCACCACCTCGTGCACCTCCCGCGCCTCCGGTGCGACGTCCTCTCCGACGTGCACGGTACGGGTGGTGTCCGAGCCGTAGCCGTCCTTGAGGCCGCCGAAGTCGAGGACCACCATGTCGCCGGCGCCCATGACGCGCTCCCCCGCCTCGTGGTGCGGGCTGGCGCCGTTCGGGCCCGAGCCGACGACGGTGAAGTCGACCTGGCTGTGCCCGTACTCGCGCAGCAGCGCGGCCAGGTCGGCCGCGATGTCCGTCTCGCGGCGCCCGGCGAAGGGCACGTCGAGGATGCGGCGGTACGTCTCGTCCGCCGCCGCGCCCGCAGCGGCGAGCCGCTCCAGTTCGTCGGCGCCCTTGACGGCGCGCAGCATGGGCAGCGACTCGCTCAGCGCCGTGAACGCGCTGCCCGGCACCGCCGCCTGGAGCGCCAGCAGGTGCAGGGCCCAGGCGCCGTCGGAGATCCCGTACCTGCCGTGCGGGCGCAGCCGTGGGGCGACGGCGGCGTACGGGTCGCGGCCGTCGGTCCAGTCGGTGATGTGCGCCGCCGCGGCGCCGGGCGCCGCCTCCGCGTCGGGCCGCTCCAGCGCGGGCACGACGAGCAGCGGATCGGTCTCCGGGGTGAGCACCAGCCCCGTGAAGCGTTCGGTGGCCGCGGTGGGCTGGTAGCCGATGAGGTGCACGAGGTCGGGGCCCGGGGTGACGACGAGCCCGTCGAGCCCCTCCCGGCTCGCGGCCTCCACCGCGCGACGCATGCGGTGCGCGAAGTCCTCCAGGGTGAACGGCGTCGGCGGCATGGCGGGCAGCTCCCAGGGCTCAGTAAGGGCGTGATCGACGTCAGTCTGCCGTCACGGGGCTGGAGACACGAGGCAATAGAACGGCGACGTCGGAATAGCGGAATAGGCGCCCCGCGCCCGCCGTTCCCCCACCGATGACCGATTCGTCCCGCGACGC
Source organism: Streptomyces sp. NPDC054796 (assembly GCF_053611545.1). Taxonomy (NCBI): domain Bacteria; kingdom Bacillati; phylum Actinomycetota; class Actinomycetes; order Kitasatosporales; family Streptomycetaceae; genus Streptomyces; species Streptomyces sp. NPDC054796. The sequence continues at coordinate 6,907 of NZ_JBSHAO010000054.1, forward strand.
ACGTCACGACGCGACCGTACGCGAACGGCTGGCCGCCGAACGCGCGGGCACGTACGCGCAGATCGCGGCGCTGAGCCGGGACTTCGACGCGATCGTCGAGGCGAACGCGCTGGTCGCCGTCGACGACGAGCACGACCCGGAGGGGTCGAGCACCGCCTTCGAGCGGGCCCACGTCGCCGCCATGCTCGGGCAGGCCCGGGAGAAGCTGGAGGCGCTGGACCTCGCGCTCGAAAGGCTGGAGCGCGGCGACTACGGGCGGTGCGAGGGGTGCGGCGAGCCCATCCCCGCCGAACGCCTTGAGGCGCGGCCGACGGCGCGGACCTGCGTGCGCTGCGCCGCAGCGCGCCCCTGACGCCCCGGCCCCGGGAAGCGCGCCCCGCGCGACGTGCGCTTCGCCACATACCGCCCCACATCCCGCGTTCCTCGCGCAGGAAACTCGCCGTACGCGCCCGACGTTCCGTACGGTGCGGGACGACAGAGGGAGGACTCCATGGTCGGGCTGCGCCTGGGACCGCTGCTGCGGTATGTGGACGAGGACACGGCGACGGTGTGGGTCGAGACGGCGGGCCCCTGCGAGGCCGAGGTGCGCTGCGACGGCACGACGGCGGGCGGCAGCGCCCGCACGTGGCACGTGGCGGGACACCACTACGCGCTGGTCACGGTCGTCGGCCTGGAGCCGGGCACCGAGACCCCGTACCGCGTGCTGCTCGACGGCGAAGAGGTCTGGCCCCTGCCGCCGCCCGCCGCCGGGGGCACCGCGTTCCCGCCCAGCACCATCCGTACGCCCGCGCCCGACACCACAGAGCTGACGCTCGCCTTCGGGTCGTGCCGCTGGGCCGCGCGCCCCGCCGACAGCTCGCACGACCCCGTCGGCCCCGACGCGCTCGACGCGCTCGCGCAGCGGGCCATCGCGAGCGGGGGCAGCGCCCGCCCGGACGTACTGGTGCTCCTGGGCGATCAGGTTTACGCGGACGAGACGTCAGAAGCGGTCAGGGAGAAGCTGGCGCGCGGGCGCGATCTGAGCGAGCCGCCCTGGGACCAGGTCGCGGACTACGAGGAGTACACCGAGCTGTACTACGAGTCCTGGCTGGACCCCGAGGTGCGCTGGCTGTTGTCCACCGTGCCCAGTTGCATGATCTTCGACGACCACGACGTGATCGACGACTGGAACACCAGCGAGAGCTGGCAGCGCGACATCCGCGCCACGAGCTGGTGGCACGAACGCATCCTCGGCGGCCTCACCTCCTACTGGGTGCACCAGCACCTGGGCAACCTCTCCCCCGGCGAGCTGGCCGAGGACCCGCTGTTCGCGTCCGTACGGGCCGCGGAGGACGGCGCCGAACCGCTGCGGAAGTTCGCCGAGCACGCCGACGCCGATCCGGCGAACGTGCGCTGGAGCTACCGCCGTGACTTCGGCAGGGTGCGGCTGCTGATGGCGGACACCCGCGCCGCGCGCGTCCTGCCCGAGCGGGAGCGCGCCATGATCGACGCGCGCGAGATGGCGTGGCTGCGGGAGCAGGCCCTCCCGCACGGCTCCGGCGAACCCGGCGGCCCCGGCGAGTACGACCACCTCCTCATCGGCACCTCCCTCCCCTGGCTGCTGCCGCCCGCGATCCACGGCGCCGAGGAGTGGATCACGGCGCTGTGCGGGGGCGCGCGGGGTCCGCGCTGGGCGCGGCTCGGCGAGCGGCTGCGCCGCGCCGCTGACCTTGAGCACTGGGCCGCCTTCCCGCGCTCCTTCGAGGAGCTGACGGACCTGGTCAAGGAGGTCGCGACGGGCCCTGGGGCGCCCGCGACGGTGTGCGTGCTGTCCGGCGACGTACACCACGCGTACATAGCCGAGCCCCGCTTCCCGGACGCGGAAGGGGAACCGGAAGCGGAGCCGGGGGCGGGGACGGAAGCGGAGTCGGGGACGGGGGCAGGACGGAGCGCCCCCGCACGCGTGGTCCAGCTCACCTGCTCGCCGATGCACAACAGCATCCCCGCCTTCATGCGGGCCGGTTTCCGCTTCGGCTGGAGCGGTGCGGGACGCCGCCTGGGCAGGGCGTTCGCGCGGCACGGGCGCGTCCCGCGCCCCTCGCTGAAGTGGCGGCGCACGGGCGGACCGTGGTTCGGCAACCAGCTCATGACGCTGGCGCTGAGCGGCCGGGGCGCGGAACTGGCGCTGGACCAGGCCCGCGCCGGTGACGTGGACGCGGGCACGGCGACGGGCGCGGGCGGCCCCGCGCACCCCGCGCCCAGGCCCGTCACGTCCCGTTCCTGGCTGGAGCGGGTGCACACCCGCGCCCTGGCCTCCCCAGCGCCTTCCCCCACCTCGCTCGCCGAGTGAGCAATCCCACACCGGACGGGGATGTTCCGGAGTAAGGGGTGACGGCGAGGGGCCGAGCGGCATGATGGTGCGCACTTCACCGCCCCGCGCGTCGCAAACGCCCCAGGAGAGAACACGTGGCCCAGCACCACGCCATAGCCGTCGTCGGCGCAGGACCACGCGGAACGAGCCTGGTGGAGCGGCTCTGCGCCTCCGTACCCGAACTCCTCGCGCCCGGCGACCGGCTGACCGTCCACGTCATCGATCCGGACCCGCCGGGCGCGGGCCGTGTGTGGCGTACGGCGCAGTCGGGCGAGCTGCTGATGAACACCGTCGCGTCCCAGGTGACGCTGTTCACCGACGACAGCGTCGAGGCGGAGGGGCCGATACGCCCGGGGCCGAGCCTCTACGAGTGGTACGCGCGGATCGCGCCGGGGCAGCTCGGCCCCGACGACTACCCGACGCGCGCCCTCTACGGCACCTATCTGGAGTGGGTCTTCGCCGAAACACTCCGCACCGCCCCCGAAGCGGTGACCGTACGGACCCACGCGGCGCGGGCGATCCGCCTCACGGAAACGGCACCTACGCCGGAACGGGTACCGGGGCCGAGACCGGAACCAGAAGCGGGAGCGGAACCGATACCGAGACCGATACCGGGACCGGCGGCGTCGGCTCCGCCGGGCGGCGCCGCAGCCCCCGCCCCCGGTACCCAGCGGCTCGACCTCTCCGACGGCACACACCTCTCCGGCCTCTCCGCCGTCCTCCTCGCGCAGGGCCACCTCCCCACGGCCCCGGACGCGCGGGAGCGCCGCCTCGCCGCGTACGCCCGTGCACACGGCCTGACCTATCTCCCGCCCGGCAACCCGGCCGATCTGACCGCCGAGCTGGACGCCCTCGCGCCCGGCGCACCGGTGCTGCTGCGCGGGCTCGGCCTCAACTTCTTCGACCACATGGCTCTGTTGACCCTCGGCCGCGGCGGCCGTTTCACCCCCGCTGACAAGGGCGGCCTCCGCTACCTCCCCTCCGGCCACGAACCCCGCCTCTGCGCGGGCTCGCGGCGCGGCGTCCCGTACCACGCGCGCGGCGACAACGAGAAGGGCGCGCACGGGCGTCACACACCCCTCCTGCTGACGGCCGACGTGATCGAGCGCTTCCGCAAGCGCGCCGACGCGGGCGACCCGCCGGACTTCCTGACGGAGGTGTGGCCCCTTGCCGCGAAGGAGGTCGAGACGGTCTACTACGAGACGCTCCTCGCCGCCGGAGCCCCCGGTTTCCGGCCGCGCTTCCTCGACGTCGCGCACGGGAGCGCCGAGGAGGACACGCTGCTGACGGAGTACGGGATTCCCGGAGCGGCGCGCTGGGACTGGCGGTCCGTCTCCCACCCGCACGCGCGCCGCGACTTCACGGGCCCTGACGACTTCACCCGCTGGCTGCTGGACGCGCTGCGCGAGGATGTCGCCCAGGCGCGGCTCGGCAACGTGAGCGGCCCCGTGAAGGCCGCGCTCGACGTCCTGCGCGACCTGCGCAACGAGCTGCGCCAGATCGTCGACCACGGCGGGCTGGCGGGCACGTCGCGCCGCGCACACCTCGACCGCTGGTACACGCCGCTCAACGCCTTCCTCTCCATCGGCCCGCCCCGCCGCCGCATCGAGGAGATGGCGGCGCTGATCGAGGCGGGCGTGCTGCGGATCCTCGGCCCGGGGATGGAGGTCTCGACGGCAGAACCCGGGGCAGACCGGGAGACGGAAGCGGGGGCCTTCGTGGCGCACTCGCCCGCCGTTCCCGGCTCGCGGGTCGCGGCCACGGCGCTGATCGAGGCCCGGCTGCCCGAGCCCGACCTGCGCCGGACCGCCGATCCGCTGCTGGCCGGTCTGCTGCGCGCGGGCGCGTGCCGCCCGCACCTGGCGGACGGCTACGAGACGGGCGGCCTGGACGTGACGCGGCGCCCGTACCGGCTCGTCGACGCGCGGGGGCGTGCCCATCCGTACCGGTTCGCCGTGGGGGTGCCGACGGAGGGGGTGCACTGGGTGACGGCGGCGGGGGCGCGTCCCGGAGTCAACTCGGTGACGCTGACGGACACCGACGCCGTGGCCCGCGCGGCGCTGCTGTCACTGGGTCATCGGAAGGTGTCCCATGCACAGGTGGTTGAGCTTACAAGTATTGATAGGTAATCCTTAACCTGCGTCGATGGGTTACCTATCGCCCAGTTCTCCATCGATCGGTTTCTTCATCGCCCGGTTGTCCGTCGTTCGGTTCTCCATCGTTCGGTTCTCCGTCCCCAGACCGAAGGAGCCACCTCCATGTCCGCATCCGCGCCGCTGTCCCCAGCAGCCTCAGCGCACTCCTCGCCCGACTCCGCCCGATCCGCCGACCCCGCCCCGGGCCCGCTCGCCCGGTTCGGCGCGACAGCCCAGCCGTACGTCATCGCCGGGTTCCGTGCCGTCGTCGGCGGCCTCTTCGCCTGCCACGGCGCCTCCAAGCTCTTCGGCGTCATGGGCGGTGCGATGGGCTCGCAGGGCGGGACCGTGCCCCAGTTCACCTGGCCAGGCTGGTACGCCGCGGTCATCGAACTCGTCTGCGGCCTGCTCGTCCTGACCGGCCTCGGCACCCGCGCCGCCGCGCTGCTCGCCTCGGGTTCCATGGCCTACGCGTACTTCAAGGTCCACCAGCCCGAGGCACTGTGGCCCATCCAGAACCAGGGTGAACTGGCCGCCGTCTTCTGCTGGGCCTTCTTCCTGCTCATCTTCACGGGGCCCGGCGCCCTCGCCCTCGACGGCCTCTTCTCCCGTACGGGCCGCGCGGAGCGCGCGGCCCGTACGGGGCGCGCGGCGGCCTGACGAACAGACAGCGTGCGGACGGGTGGGGCGCCCACCTCACCCGTCCGCACCTGCGCCCTGCGCCCTGTGACCTGCGCCCGTGCCTGGGCTAGCGGGTGCCCGAGATGAAGGGCGCCGTGAAGCAGGCGACCCGGTCGCCCGCCTGGCCCGCCTCGCCGCGTCCCGTGTGGGTGGCGTGCTCGTGCAGGACGAGGGAACGCGCCTCGCCCTGGCGGAAGTGCCACTTCTGGCTGGCGCTCGCGCGGCCGTTGCCCTTGTCGTCGGTGGTGAGGTCGAGCCAGACCTCGTTGTGCCTGTTCGCGTACGCGGGGTCCGTCGAGGGCTGCTTCGGGTCCTTCCTGTCCTGGTAGTGCGGCCCCGAGGCGTCGGGCGCCGCGCCGCACGGCCGGGTGTGCACATGGACGCCGTAGGTGTGGCCCGGCCTGACGCCGTGCACCTCCGCCTCGATCTCCATGCCCCGCCCGGTCACCTTCTGCGCCACCCTGACGCGCGCCCCTGCCGGAACCAGCGTCGGATCGTGCGTGACCGCGCGGGGCGTCCGCGACCCCTCGGCCTGCGCGAACACGGCGCTCGCGCGCATCCACCGTGCGGACTGACCGCCGAGGCCGTCGCCGACCAGACCGCCGAGGAGGGCCGGGGTGCCGTCCGCGGCCCCGCCGGGACCCGCTGCCGGATTCGGAGGGCCTGCCGGACCCGCCGGGCTCGCCGCGCCGGTCGCGAGCACGGCCGCCAGCACGACCCCGGCCCCCACGCCCGCCGTCTTCACATTCCCCCTCACTCCCGCCTTCGCCTTCGCCCTCGTCTTTGCCATCGCCATCACCATCGCCGAATCCTCCACCGCTGTACGCCGCCCTTCGACGGCCCTCCGCTGCTGTCCGTATCCGGTCGAACGCTGTCGGGTACGTCCGGGTCACGGCCATGTGTATCCCTTCTGCGAATGAGATCGGCGCCACGTGCCGCTAGCGGCTCCCAGGGGGTTACGGGGGCGTACGCTGTACGGCGGTAAACGGAAGTGAAGTCTTTTCGGGGCAAGGGAGAAACGGGGCGCGGCGTGCTGGAAACCCTGGGCTCCGTGACCGCCTCCCCGTGGATCTACGCGATCGTCGCGGCCTCCGTCGTCCTCGACGTCTTCGTGCCCCTGCTGCCCAGCGGGGTCCTCGTGATCACCGCGGCGACGGCCGTCGCGGGCACCACGGCGGCCGACGCCGCCGACCTTCCGAGCCACGCCGCGCGGCACGTCGCCGCCTTCCCCCACCTCCCCGAGATGTTCGCGCTGGTGCTGTGCGCCACGGGCGCCTCGGTCCTCGGCGACCTCGTCGCCTACCGGCTCGCCTGGCGTGGCGGTGACCGCTTCGACCGCGCCATCGCCCGCTCGCGCCGTCTGACGCTCGCCCAGGAACGGCTGGGCCAGGCGCTCGTACGCGGCGGAGGCGCCCTCGTCGTCCTCGCCCGCTTCGCGCCCGCCGGGCGCTCCGTCGTCAGCCTCACCGCCGGCGTGGCACACCGGCGCGCCGCCGAGTTCGTGCCGTGGTCGGCGCTGGCCGGGCTGGCGTGGGCCGCGTACAGCGTGGGGCTCGGCTACTTCGGCGGCAAGTGGCTGGGCGGCGCGGGCTGGCTCGGCACCGTGGTCTCGGTGCTCGCGCTCTTCGCGGCCGGGACGCTGGCCGCGTACATGATCAGGCGTGGCCCGAAGGACGAGCCGGTCCCGGCGGCCCAGTAGTTTCCGGCGGCCCAGTAAGGGGTGCCCGCCAGGGGGCGCGGCCCTTACCAGGCGGCTCCCGTAGCCCGTACCGGTGGTGCGAGCATGGCCGCATGAGCGATCCTCGTACACCCGCAGCCGACACCCCCGCTCCCGGACCCGCGCCCGTCTGGCAGGTGCGCCCCGAGCGGCAGGGCGAGCGCGAGGCGGTACGCCGCGTCAACCTCGCCGCCTTCGAGACCACCGAGGAAGCCGACCTGGTGGACGCGCTGCGCGAGGACCCGGACGCCTGGCTTCCGGGGCTCTCCTACGTGGCCGTGTCCGCGCCGGGCGCGCTGGCCGGTCCCCTGGGCGAGCCCGTCCCCGAGCCCGGCGAGGGCGGGGACGGGAACGAGGACGGGGGCGAGGTCGCCGGGTACGCGCTGCTGACCCGCTGCCACGTCGGCGACGTACCCGCGCTCGCGCTCGCCCCGTGCGCCGTACTGCCCGCGCACCAGGGCAGGGGCGCGGGCGGCGCCGCGATCCGGGGCGCGCTCGACGCGGCGCGGGAGGCGGGCGAGCGCACGGTGATCGTGCTCGGGCACCCCGCGTACTACCCCCGCTTCGGCTTCACGCCCTGCGCACGCTTCGGCATCACCCCGCCGCCCGCACAGGAGTGGCCCGACGAGCCGTTCCTCGCCCTCTCCCTGGACGGCGGCGACCCGCCACGCGGCCCGGTGCGGTACGCGGCGCCCTTCGGCCTCTGAGCCGCCCACGAGCCTCACCCTCCTCCCGTCCTCGTCTCTCCGGGACCCGCGCTCCGAGCCCGCGTCCGTGCGCCGTTCGCGACGATGCCGTGCCGCACCCATTGACCCTTAACCGGTTCAGTGCTTCCATCCCCGGCCATCGACCCAAGCGGCCGAAGCACCCCACGGACGAATCGACGAGGTCTGCCATGCGCCCCACACGCACGCACCCCCGCACACGCCCACACGCACGCAGGACGAGGAAGAGGAGGGCCCTGGCCCTCGGCGCCGCCGCCCTGTTACTCGCCGGGACAGGCGTGCCCGCCGCCGTCGCGTACGAGGAACACGCCCCCTTCCCCGCCTCGACGGAACCGAAGCAGTCGGCAGGAACCGGTTCAGCTCGCGCCGCCGAACCCGGTGCCGCCGCCACCCCCGGCGAACTCGTGTCGTATCTGAAGAGCATCACCGGCAGCCGCACCGTGACCGGCCAGCACAACAAGGAGCCGCTCTCGCAGCCCACCCAGTACACGGAGCAGGCGCACGGGATCACGGGCGTCTACCCAGGGCTGTGGGGCGGTGAGTTCGGCTTCGGGGCGAGCGATCTGGACGACCGGCAGACCATGGTCGACGAGGCGAAGAACCAGTGGCACAACGGCTCCCTCGCCGCCCTGACCTGGCATGTGTGCCCGCCCACCCGAGGCTCGTCGTGCGGCTGGGAAGCGGGCACGGGGATCATGGACGAGCTGTCCGCCGGCCAGTGGACCGAGCTGACCACCGACGGCACGGGACTGAACTCCGCCTGGAAGCGGCGCCTGGACGAGATCGTCCCGTATCTCCAGCAGTTGGAGGACGCGGGCGTGCCCGCCCTGTTCCGACCGCTGCACGAGATGAACGGCGACTGGTTCTGGTGGGGCGCGCACGGCGGCGACCACGGGACCCGCAAGCTCTACCAGCTCACCCACGACTACCTCACGCGGGAGAAGGGCCTGGACCAGCTGGTCTGGGTGTGGAACGTCGACGCCAAGGGAGCCGCCGGGCAGATGCCCGACTACTACCCCGGGGACGCGTACGTGGACGTCGTCAGCGTCGACGCCTGGAACGACGCGGGCTTCCCGAGCGGTGAGCAGTACGCGACGCTCCAGGACCTCGCGGGCGGCAAGCCCCTGGCCCTCGCCGAGGTCGGCCGCATCCCCTCGCCCTCCGACCTCGCTGCGCAGCCGGAGTGGACGTACTTCATGGTCTGGTCCGAGATGCTCACCGACCCCGTGTGGAACACCCCGGAACGCATCCGGGAGACGTACGCGCACGAACGCAGCCTGAACCAGGGCGAGCTGGGCCTCGGCGCCGCCACCACCGCCGCGCGCCGCTGACCGCCACCGGATACCGCAGCGCACCGCACCGCCAGAACTCTCCTGCTCCAGCGAGGGAAGAGCCGTTGACGCTCTCCCCCGTATACGGGGGAGATGCTTACGGCTCGCGCCGTGAGACCTCCTGTTTCATCACCGACTGCCCGCCCGGAGAACTCCGTTGAGGTCTTACACCAGCTCCGCAGGCCTGGACCGCCCGTCCGGCGGCAAGCAGGTTCTTGGCCGCGTTCACGTCCCTGACGTGACTCGTGCCGCAGCCCTCGCATGTCCAGGTGCGGACATTGCCCTGCTCCGCAGGGATCCGATTCCTCCCCGCACTAAAAGACGGGGTTTCCCCGGAGGTGCCCGATGACAGCACGCCACGTCCGTACGACGGGCCGTTCCCGTACGGCCCGAAGCACCCGCCACCGCAGGACCACAGCGCTGTTCGGGGCCGCCGCGCTCGGCCTGACCGCCGCCGCGTGCGGCGGCTCGGGCGGCGGCGCCTCGAGCGACCCCAAGACGCTCACCGTCCTCTCGCAGTACGTGAAGTCCACCCCAGGAGGCAAGGTCTTCCACGAGGAGGCCAAGGCGTTCACCGAGGAGACCGGCATCAAGGTCAAGGTCGTCGAGGCCGGTGAGGACCTGGACGAGACGTACGAGACCTCGCTGACGGCGGGCAAGGAGGCGGACATCGTCTTCGTCAACGTCTACGACAAGTCCCTGGGCTGGTCCAAGAACGGCGCCACCGTCGCCGCGACGGACTACATCGAGGACTGGGGCCTCAAGGACAAGGTGCTGCCGCAGGCGCTCACCGAGTGGACGGACTCGGACGGCAAGCTGATGGGCTTCCCGTACGCGGGCTTCAGCTGGCCCGTCTGGTACAACACGGCGCTGCTGGAGAAGGCCGGAGTGGAGGAGATACCGGCCACGACGGACGAGCTGATCGCGGCGGCGAAGAAGCTGCGCGCCAAAGGCATCGCACCGATGGCGGTGGGCGGCAAGGACTGGAGCGGTCAGAAGGTGCTCTCGCAGGTCGCCCAGGCATACTCCAGCGCCGCCGAGACGCGGAAGCTGTACGCGCGGGGCGGCTTCTGCGCGTCGGCCGACGCGATGAAGGGCATCGAGCTGTTCGTGAAGCTGCGCGAGGCGGGCGTCTTCATCGACAAGGCGCAGGGCTTCACGTTCGAGACGATGCAGAGCAAGTTCTGGAACCGGCAGGCGGCGATCATGTCGCAGGGCTCCTGGGCGCTGGCCGAGGTGCCGGAGAAGACCGCGGAGCAGACGGTGATGGCCGGGCTGCCGATCCCCTCCGGCAGCACCTTCGACAAGCCGACCGCCTTCCGCGGCTACACCAGCACCGGCTTCTGGATCAGCCCCAACGGCGACAAGAAGGCCGACTCGGTGAAGCGGTTCATCCAGCACTTCTACCAGCAGGAGGTGGCCGAGCGGTTCCTCGACGACGCCAGCATCATCACCTCCGTCGAGCTGGACGAGAAGCGGCGCGCGACGGACGACGACCTGCTCGACCAGTCCCTCAACGACCTCCCCGCCAAGGCGGACTTCGCGCAGCTCCCCGACCTCCAGATCCCGGCAGCCGCCAACACCCCGCTCGTCCAGGCCACCAGCCTCGCCTTCGGCGAGGACGCCGACGCGAAGAAGATCTGCGCGGCGATGGACCAGGCGTACAGCGGAGTCAAGTGATGGCGGCGGCCCCCTCCGCCGTGGCGGAGCGTGTTTCGCCGCCCGACGGCCGCAAAGGGGGCGGCCGACGGTACGGGCGGGGCGGGCCCTCTCGCGCGGCAGCGGGCGCGAGAGGACGCAGGGGCGCGAGTCCCACGCTGTGGGCCGTCCCGGCACTGCTCTGGTACGGCGTCTTCATGGCGGGCCCGCTCGTCGCGATGTTCGTCATCAGCGGCAACGAGTGGGCCAGCCTCGTCGCCCCGCACCGCTGGATCGGCTCGGCCAACTACGGGGACGTGCTCGCGGACCCCGTGTTCTGGGAAGCGCTGACCAACACCCTGATCCAGCTGGCCGTGGCCCTCCCGCTGATGATCCCGCTCGCCTTCATGCTGGGCTACTACCTCCAGCTCAAACCCCCGGGCCACCGGCTGCTGCGCGTGCTCTGCTTCACTCCCGGGCTGCTCTCGCTCTCCGCCAAGGCCATGATCTTCTTCGGGATGCTGGCACCCGACGGAGGCGTCAACGGGCTGCTGGCCTCGGTGGGCCTGGAGTCGTCCACCACGCCCTGGCTGGCCGACCCCGCCACCGCGCTGGCCGCGATCATCGCCGTCGACGTCTGGAGCGGCATCGGCTACACGGCGGTGCTGTTCGCGGCGCGGCTCGCCTCCGTGCCCGAGACGGTCTACGAGGCGGCGGCGCTGGACGGCGCGGGGCACTGGCGGCGCATGTGGCAGATCTCGTATCCGATCTGCAAGGACTTCTTCGGCGTCGCGACGATGCTCCAGTTCCTGTGGACGCTCTTCAACTCGGCGGCCACCGTGCTGATGCTCACCCAGGGCGGCCCCGGCACCGCGTCCACGACGCTGTCCTTCCTGATGTACCAGAAGGCGTTCCTGCAACAGAACATCGGCTACAGCCAGGCCGTCGGCACCCTGCTCTTCGTCCTCGGCCTGCTCGGCATGGTCGTCATCCGCCGACTGCTCCGGCAGAACTACTGAGGGGAGGCCGGGCCGGCCATGTCACAAGCCACACGCACTACAGGCACCACGCGCGGGCGCGCCCCGCACGGGAAGGGCCTCGTCGCGGGCCACGTCGCCGCGTGGACGTACGCGCTGCTCCTGCTCGTCCCGCTCTACTACCTCGTCGTCTCCTCGCTCAAGGACAACCAGCGCGTCCTCACCGACCCGTTCGGCCTGCCCACCCAGTGGCTGACGGACAACTTCACCCGCGCCTGGGAGCTGGCAGCGCTCGGCCCCGCGCTGGGCAGCTCGGCGCTGATCACCCTCGGCGCGGAGGCCATCAGCCTCCTGCTGGCCTTCCCCGCCGCCTACGGGCTCGCGCGCAGCGGCGGGCGTACGGCGGCCGTCGTGGAGAAGGTCTTCGCGCTCGGGTTCCTCATCCCGGCCTTCGCCGCGCTGGTGCCGACGGTGCTGCTCGCGATCGAGCTGGGCATGTTCCAGACCCGCGCCTTCCTGGTGCTGTTCCTGCCCGCCACCTCGCTCCCCCTCTCCGTCATCCTGCTGACCCAGTTCCTGCGCACCATCCCGGCCGAGCTGGAGGAGAGCGCGCTGATGGACGGCGCGGGGCGGCTGACCGTGCTGCTGCGCGTCTATCTGCCGCTGTCGGTGCCGGGGGTCGTCACCGTGGCGATCCTGAACTTCCTGGGGTTCTGGAACGAGTACCTCTTCAGCCTCGTCATCCTGGGCCCCGACCCCGATCTGCGTACGGTCCAGGTCGCGCTGCCGTCGCTCACCTCGGCGGTGATGGTGCAGTACGGGATACTCTCCGCCGCCTGTCTGATCACACTGGCTCCCGTCTACGTCGTCTACACCGCGCTCCAGCGCCGCATGGAGGCCGCCCTCGTCGAGGGGGCCGTGAAGTCGTGAACCCCGAGCACCGCACCGGGCACCCCACTGAGCACCGCCCTGAGCATCCCGTCGCGCCCCCGAACCGCGTTCCGCGGACGAACGGAGACTGTTTGACGCTCTCCCCCGTATACGGGGGAGATTCTTACGGCTCGCGCCGTGAGACTTCCTGTTTCATCACCGACTGCCCGCCCGGAGAACTCCGTTGAGGTCTTACACCAGCTCCGCAGGCTTGGACCGCCCGTCCGGCGGCAAGCAGGTTCTTGGCCGCGTTCACGTCCCTGTCATGGGCCGTGCCGCAGCCCTCGCACGTCCAGGTGCGGACGTGCAGCGGCATCTTGCCCCGCAAGGTGCCGCAGGTGGAGCACAGCTTGGACGAGGGGAAGAAGCGGTCCACGACCACGACCTCTCGCCCGTACCAGGCCGCCTTGTACTCCAGCATGGAGCGGAATTCGCTCCAGCTCGCATCCGAGATGGCTCGGGCGAGCGTGTGGTTCTTGACCATGTTGCGCACGGTCAGGTCCTCAATCACGAGCGTTTGGTTTTCGCGCACGAGTCGAGTGGTGAGCTGGTGGAGCAGGTCGCGGCGCCGGTCAGCGATGCGGGCGTGCACCCGGGCGGCCTTGCGCCGCGCCTTGGCCCGGTTGTTGCTTCCCCGGGCCTTCTTCGCGAGGTTGCGCTGGGCCTTGGCCAGGCGAGCGCGGTCCCGGCGCTCATGTCGGGGATTGGCGATCTTCTCCCCGGTGGACAGGGCCAGAAGGTGCGTCAGGCCGACGTCGATACCGACCGCCGTATCCGTCTTCGCCAGCGGCTTCACGGATGCGTCGTCGCACAGCATGGAGACGAACCAGCGTCCGGCCGCGTCCTGGGAGACAGTCACCGTCGAAGGGCTCGCCCCTTCGGGAAGGGGCCGGGACCACACGATCTCCAGCGGCTCGCGCATCTTGGCGAGGGTCAGCTTCCCCTCGCGGAAGCGGAAGCCGCTGGTGGTGTACTCGGCGGACTTCCGGAACTTCTTCCGGGACTTGAAGCGCGGGTACTTGGCCCGCTTGCCGAAGAAGTGGGTGAACGCCGTCTGCAAGTGCCGCAGGCACTGCTGAAGCGGCACCGAGGACACGTCGTTGAGGTAGGCCAGTTCCCCGGTCTTCTTCCACACCGTCAGCATCGCCGAGGTCTGGTGGTAGTTCACCCGCTCCTGCCGCGCCCACGCCTCCGTGCGTGCGGCGAGAGCGAGGTTGTAGACCTTGCGCACACAGCCGAACGTGCGCGACAGCTCAGCCGCCTGCGCATCGGTCGGATAGAAGCGGTACTTGAACGCCCGCTTCACCTGGCCCGTGGTCACGCTCACAAACTAGCGAGACTGCGACTTAAGACCAAACCCGCGGGGCAGAGCACCGCCTTTCGCCCCGGCGGCGAAACCCCGCTCGTTGCCCTGCTCCGCAGGGATCCGATTCCTCCCCGCCCTCAAGGACGGGGTTTCCCCGGAGGTACCCGATGAAGGACGTCACGCCGCTGTGCGAAGGCTGGACGCTGCACCACGAGGGCCGGTCACTGCCCGCCACGCCCGCCACCGTCCCGGGCTGCGTCCACACCGACCTGCTGGCGGCGGGACTGATTCCGGACCCGTATCTCGGCGAGAACGAGCGCGACGTCGCCTGGGTGGGCCGCGCCGACTGGACGTACACGACGACGCTTCCCGCGCGACAGCAGCCGTCCCCCCACTCCTCCCCTGAGCACGAGCGCACCGACCTGGTCTTCGACGGGCTCGACACGGTCGCCGCCGTCACCCTGGGCGGGCGCCTCCTGGGCACCACGCGCAACATGCACCGCGGCTACCGCTTCGACGTCACCGGCGCGGACCTCGCCGAGACGGACAGCGCCGAGGCGGACCGGACCCTCGCCGTCCGGTTCACCTCCGCCTACACGGAGGCGGAATCCGAGCGGGACCGGCTCGGCGACCGCCCCAACTCGTATCCGGAACCCTTCCCCTACCTCCGCAAGATGGCCTGCTCCTTCGGCTGGGACTGGGGCCCGACCCTCGTCACCGCCGGAATCTGGAAGCCGGTGCGCCTGGAGCACTGGTCCACAGCGCGGCTCGCCTCCGTCAGGCCGCTGGTGACGGTGGAGGCCGACGGCACCACGGGCCGCGTCGAGGCGCACGTGGAGATCGAGCGCGCCGCCTCGGGCCAGGGCCGCCCGCTGACCGCCGAGCTGCGGGTGGCGGGTGTGCGGGCGACGGTGCCGGTCGCCCCTGACGCGACCGGCACCGTCGTCACGCTGCGGGTTCCCGACGTGCGGCTGTGGTGGCCGCGCGGACACGGGGAACAGCCGCTGTACGACTGCGAGGTGACGCTGCACGGCCCGGCGGCCGAGGACGGCACTGGAGACACCGGGGACACCGGGGACACCGGAGGCCCCGCGCTCGACTCCTGGAACCGGCGCGTCGGCTTCCGCACCGTCGCCCTCGACACCTCGCCCGACGCGCACGGCACGGCCTTCGCCCTCGTCGTCAACGGCCGCCGCGTCTTCGCGCGGGGCGTCAACTGGATCCCCGACGACACCTTCCCGTCCCGCATCACCCACGCGCGCTACGCGCACCGCCTCCGCCAGGCCGCCGAGGCCAACGTGGACCTCGTCCGCGTCTGGGGCGGCGGACTCTACGAGTCCGAGGCGTTCTACGACGCCTGCGACGCGCTCGGACTGCTGGTCTGGCAGGACTTCCCGTTCGCCTGCGCCGCCTACCCGGAGGAGGAGCCGCTGCGCTCCGAGGTCGAGGCGGAGGCCCGCGAGAACGTCACCCGGCTCGCGTCCCACCCGAGCCTCGCCCTGTGGTGCGGCAACAACGAGAACCTGTGGGGGCACGAGGACTGGGACTGGAAGCCCAGGCTGGGCGAGCTGAGCTGGGGCGAGGGCTACTACCTGGACCTGCTGCCGCGCGTCGTCGCCGAGCTGGACCCCACGCGCCCGTACTGGCCCGGCAGCCCCTGGTCAGGGTCGTGGGACCACCACCCCAACGATCCCGCGCACGGCACCCACCACTCCTGGGAGGTGTGGAACCGCACCGACTACGCCGACTACCTGCGCGACGTGCCCCGGTTTGTCGCCGAGTTCGGCTGGCAGGCGCCGCCCGCCTGGGCCACGCTGCGCCGCGCCCTGCCCGATGACCCGCTGACCGACCCCGCCTCCCCCGGCATGCTCCAGCACCAGAAGGCGGCGGACGGCAACACCAAGCTGGCCCGCGGCCTGGCCCGCCACTTCACGGTACGGTCCGGCACCGTCGCGGAGGGGCCCGAGGCCACGTCGTCGTCCGTCGAGCGCGAACTCGGCTTCGACGCCTGGCACTACCTCGCCCAGCTCACCCAGGTACGGGCCGTCTCCACGGGCATCGAGCACTGGCGCTCCCACTGGCCGCGCTGCGCGGGCACCGTCGTGTGGCAGCTCAACGACTGCTGGCCGGTGACCTCATGGGCGGCGGTCGACGGCGAAGGCCGCGCCAAGCCCCTCCACCACGAGCTGCGGCGCCTCTACGCGGACCGGCTGCTGACGTTCCAGGAACGCGAGGGCGCGCTGACGGTCGTCGCCGTCAACCAGTCCCGCACGGAGTGGAGCGGGCGTCTCGTGCTGCGCCGCCACTCGGCCGACGGTGCCGTGCTCGCCGAGTCCACGCTGCCGTTCGCCGCCGGGCCCGACGCGGTCGCGGTGGTGCCGCTGCCGCCGGAGACGGCGGGGCTCGGGGACGCGGCGAAGGAGTTCCTGACGGCCGAGGCCGACGGCGAAGGCGAGGGCGAAGGCGAGACCGGGGCCGACGGCCTGCGGGCCCTCCACTTCGCCTGCCCGGACAGCGAGTTCGCCTGGCCACGCCCCCGTATCGACGTCGCACTCGCGCCCGGCGACGGGGGCGGGGACGAGGAGGGGGAAGGGGACGGAACGAAGCTGGTCGTCACGGCCCACACCCTCGTACGCGACCTGCTCCTCCAGCCCGACCGGCTCGCGCCCGGCGCGGCGGCCGACCACGGCGTCCGCACCCTGCTGCCAGGTGAGAGCGTCACCCTCACCGTCACCGGCTGGCACCGGCCGAGCGCCGAGGCGGCCCGCACCGCCCTGTACTGCGTCAACGCGCCAGGCGGCCTCGCCGCACCCGACGTCGCAGGCACGGGCGGCGGCCCGGCCTCATGACCACCCGCCGCGCCCGCCGCCCCGGACCCGCCGCTGGCCGCCGCGTCACCATCAACGACGTGGCGGCCCGCGCGGGCGTCTCCAAGGGCGCCGTCTCCCTCGCGTTCAACAAGCGCCCCGGTGTCTCCGACGCCACCCGTGCCCGCATCTTCGCCGCGGCGCGCGAACTGGGCTGGGCCCCCCACCTCTCGGCCCGCTCCCTCTCCAACTCCAAGGTGGACACCATCGGCCTGGCCATCGCCAGACCCGCGCGGATGCTGGGGCTCGAACCCTTCTACATGGAGTTCATCTCCGGCATCGAGAGCGTGCTGAGCGAGCGCTCCTGCTCCCTGCTGCTGCGCCTCGTCCGCGACCACGACGAGGAGACGGCGCTCCAGGAGACCTGGTGGCGCTCCCGCCAGATCGACGGCACCATCCTCGTCGACCTCCACCAGGACGACCCGCGCCTCCCGGCCGTGCGGAGCCTGGGCATCCCGGCCGTCGCCGTGGGGCACCCGTCGCTCGCGGAGGACCTGAGCTGCGTGTGGACGGACGACGCGACGGCGGTGACCGAGGCCGTCCGCTATCTCGCCGCGCTGGGGCACCTGCGCATCGCGCGCGTCGCCGGGCCGCCCTCGCTGGGGCACACCGCGATCCGCACGACGGCGTACGAGGAGACGCTGCGCGCCCTCTCCCTCCCCTACCGCCGCACGCTCCCCACCGACTTCTCGGGCGAGGAGGGCGCGCGGGCCACCCGCACGCTGCTGGCCTCGGCCGACCGTCCGACGGCGGTGATCTACGACAACGACATCATGGCGGTCGCCGGGCTCTCCGTCGCCTCCGAGATGGGCCTCGCGGTCCCGGCCGACGTCTCCCTGCTGGCCTGGGACGACTCCCAGCTCTGCCAGTTGACCCACCCGACGCTCTCGGCGATGAGCCACGACGTGACCGCGTTCGGCGCCGAGGTGACCCGTCGCCTCTTCCAACTCCTGGACGGCACCTCCCCGCCCCCGGGCCCGGTCCGCTCCCCGACCCCGTCCCTCATCCCGCGCGGCAGCATCGCGCGACGGGACCGGTGAGGGAGCCGGGGGGTGGGGACCAGGGTTGGGTCTACTCGTTCCGGTCGTGAACGCCCGGCTGCAACACCTCGTCGAGCACCTCGCGCACGGCGCCGTAGGCGACATAGTTGACGGCGAAGGCGAGATCCTCGGTGCTGCCCACTTCCTCGCCGACCTCCTTGAACTTCGCCTCTTCCTTGGCGGCCCAGTCCCGGGCACGACGGATCCGTTCGAGCAGTTCCTGTCCGTCCACGATGTCAGTCATCCCCGGAACGTAACCCTGAGCGTGGCCCGTAAACGGCTGGTCGGTAGGGTGACCGGTCGCTACCGGTCGCTTCTGCTGGTTCCGGGGGGAACGTATGGCACAGGACAGCGCGCTTCTGACCATCGAGGAAGGGGCGATCGAGGTAGAGGAGGACCTGAAGAAGCACCGCTTCCTCCAGCGCCTCACGCTTCTCTGGTTCCTCGCCAGCGTTCTCGTGCTCACGGGCCTCCTCATCCTGATCAACGTCGTGGTGACGTTCGAAGCGCCGAAACCGGGCGAGCCTGGCGGGGGACAGGGCGTGGCCAACGTCATGACCGTCCTGTTCGGCGGGGCCTCCACCGTGGCCGCCGCGGTCAACTGGTACAGCATGAGGTCCAAGATCGACGGCCTCGTCGTCGAGCAGCGCAAGCTGGAGGCGCGACGGCGTCTCGCGCTGGCGGCTCAGGACGACGCCCGGTCCATCCCGAACGCCTTCAGCGAGTACCGCGAGTCGGTCCCCCTGGTGCGCGACGAGTACCGGCGGAGCGCGGACCGCTACCGCTCCCGCCACAACCGTTTCCAGTTGACGGTCATCGTCGGCTCGATCCTCACCTCCGTCGCCACCACAGCGGCGGCCGAGGAGGGCATCTGGAGCTGGCTCGCCGTCTCGACAAGCGCCCTGGTCAGCATCTCCGCGGGCATCATCTCCTACTACAAGTTCCGCGAACGGAGCCTCAACCTCCAGCAGACGGCGGACGCGATCGATCTGGAGCTCCAGGCGTACCGGCTGGGCATCCGCCGCTACAAGGGCGTGCCCCCGGCCGAGGCGTCGGCGACCTTCGCCGAGGAAGTGGAGCGGCTCCGCGAGGAACAGCGCAAGAAGGAACTGCAACTGGAGCAGCCCCCGGAGACCTCGCCCGACGTCCACTCGTCCCCGAGTCCGGCCCGGCCCGCGCAGATCTGACACGCCGCCCCCTTTGAGAGGTTTCGACGATGACACTCAGGGACTCCGTCGAATCGATGGAACAGCTCACCGTGGCCTGGCGCACCATGGTCCTCGACCGGAACCCGGACGCGGATGTACGGGACCTCCCCGGCATCGCCGTGCGCTGGGCCGACTGCCGGTTCCTCTTCTGGAACTGTGTGACGCTGACCGAGGACGGCGTGGACGCGGACGTCCTCGGTCAGCGCCTGGGCCAGGCGGCGGACATCATGCGTACGAAGAAGCACCCGGGCTTCCTCTGGCTCTTCGAGGACCTCCTGGACGACGAAGCCCGCGCGACGCTGGGCCCGGGGGCCGAACGAGCGGGCCTCGCGCACGCCTTCTCCGGCACCGGCATGGCCGGGAACCTGCTGCCCCTCCCCGAGCCGACACACCCCGATCTGACCTTCACCCGCGTGACCACCGACGACCACTTGCGCGCCTACGCGGACCTCAACTCCCGCGCCTACGGCTTCCCCCTGGAGGACGGCCGGGACGGCCTCGTCGCCGGTTCCCGCCTGTGGCAGCACGAGGCGTACGCCTACCTCGGCCTGCGGGACGGCACCCCGGTGACCTGCGCCGCGACGGTGGAGGCGGACGGCCGCCTCTTCGTCGCGCTCGTCGCCACGGCGCCGGAGTGGGAGCGCCGGGGCTACGGCGAGGCGGTGACCCGGAAGGCCCTCTACGAGGGCGCCCGCGCCACGGGCCTGCCCCGCGCCACCCTCCACGCGACCGCCGCCGGCGCCCCGGTCTACCCCCGCATCGGCTTCACCCCGAACTCCCCGCTCCACTTCTACGGGCTGCGGGACTGATCCGCGTACGGCAACGGTGCGGCGTACGTGGGGTGCGGGGTCTGCGGGCGCGGGGAGCACCAGGCCGTGACCTGGGGCGTTTTCGGGCGCTGAGACGATCTCGTTCTCGTAGATGTCGTATCCGTTGATCTCGTTCGGGTCGCCCATCGCCCACCCTTCGGTCCGGGGACGCATCGGCCTGATGCCCGAGCGCGTCGCCCGCCTGCACCCCGCCGACCAGGGCGTGACCATCGCCGACACCCCCTTCGAGCTGGGCCACCTCCTGGAATCACTCTGGTGGCACCCCGCCCACGAACGCGACCCCGTCCACACCTGGCTGCGCCACATGGCCTCGGAGGCGGGCCGCATCGTGGAAGGCGGTCAGGGGCTGGGACAGGGACAGGGTCAGAATCGGGGTCAGG
This sequence comes from Streptomyces sp. NPDC054796, assembly GCF_053611545.1. Lineage (NCBI taxonomy): Bacteria > Bacillati > Actinomycetota > Actinomycetes > Kitasatosporales > Streptomycetaceae > Streptomyces > Streptomyces sp. NPDC054796. Next base: position 27,022 of record NZ_JBSHAO010000054.1, read on the forward strand.
GCCGACGGTGAACCGACACCGCGTACGCGCCACCGGCGTAGGGCTCGCGGTCCCACGTGGCGTACCGCACCTCGGGCGCGAGTCCTGCCGCCACACAGTGCGCGTCGTAGTCGTCCACGGTGTAGCCCCGGTCCAGGGAGAAGCCCGCCACCAGGCGGCCTCCGGCCCTGACGTGCGCCGCGACCCCGGCGACCAGGGCCGGTTCCGTGCCCGGCGGGGTGAACAGGGGGACGTTGCCCGCCATCACCACCACGTCGAAGGACCTGCCGAGGTCGAGGGCGGTCAAGTCGCTCAGGTGCCAGGGGATGCCGGGCGCGAGGCGCCTGGCCGTCTCCAGCATCGACGCGTCGACGTCCACCCCCACCACGTCGACCCCGTGCCGCGCCAGCTCGATCGCCACCCTGCCCGTACCGCACCCCGCGTCGAGCACACTGGCCGGCTCCAGAGAGCGCACCAGCGTCGCCTCACCGTGCACGTCCCGGCCCTCGGCGGCAATGCTGTCGAACCGCGCCTGATACTCCTCGCCATCCCACGCCATACGCCCACCCTGACACACCCTTCACACGGGCCAGGGCTGCCCCCAGCACGCGCCAGGGCCCCTCCGAGATCACTCGGAGGGGCCCTGACCTGCGCGTATGAAGTGGGCACAACTGGGATCGAACCAGTGACATCTTGCTTGTAAGGCAAGCGCTCTACCGCTGAGCTATGCGCCCCGGGCGTAATGAGCCCACACACTACCCTGCCACCGCACCGGCCGCGCAAACCGTCCCAGGGCGCGGGGCAGGCCGGGGAGGGTGCGAACGAAACGGCTCGTGTGTTCGTTGGGAGGGGGTGGGAGAATGACCACCGGTTCACTGGCTGCGGTGCGCGGGGAGAGAGGTTACGTGACGGCGATGAACGGCGGCGGCACCCGTCGCTGGAGCTGGGGCAGCGGTCGCTCGGAGAGTCAGCGGGCCGACGCGCAGGCCGCCAAGGACGCCGCCGCTGCCGCCTTCTACGAGCTGGACACCGCACAGCGCGATCTGCGGATCTCCATCGAGACCCTCAGCGCCGTCGACGACTCCCCCGCCGCCCGTAAGGCCGTCCGGGACTTCGAGGAGTTCGGGACCCGGATCGACGAGGTCAGCCACGCCTACATCACCACCGTGGACGCGCACGACCTGGACCGTGACGATCTCGACTCCGGCTCCGCCGCACGCGCCCGCGCCGAGCTGGACCGGGCCAAGCAGGATCTGGAGCGCACCAAGGCCGATCTGGAGAGGTTCGGCCAGGGCCTCGCCTCCCTCCTCACCCAGGCCGAGAACGAGCTGGCCCGGCTCGTCCCCGCCGTCGAACGGGCCCGGCAGGGGCTGCTGGCCGCCAGCAACGCGCTGGACTCCGCCCGCGCCGCCGGGCTCCAGGCCGACGAGCTGGCCTCCCGGCTCGCGGCCCTCTCCCCCGAGCTGACGAAGCTCAACGAGGGCGCGGGCAGACACGGCATCCAGGACACCCTGCGCCGCGCCGACCGCGTCGTGCGCGAGGCCGAGGCCATCAGGGGCGAGGCCGAGCGGCTGCCGGAGCGCGCCGCCGAGATCGACAAGCGGCTCTCCTCCCTGCGTACGCGCACCCAGGCGCTGCACACCCGCGCGGGCCAGGTCGAGCCCGTGCTCAGCGAGCTGCGCCGCCGCTTCAGCGCCGCCTGCTGGCAGGACCTCCAGCAGGTGCCCGACCAGGCGGCGAGATCCGCGCGCCAGGCCGAGGAGAGGCTGGCGGAGGCCCGCAAGGCGCGCGACGAGCAGCGCTGGGCCGACGCGACGTCGCTGCTCTCGACGGTCCGCGCGCTGCTCAACACCACGGACGAGTCCGTGAAGGCCGCGGGCGACCGGCTCCAGCGGCTCAACGAGGTGTCGTTCAACCACTCCAAGGAGGTCGAGCGCACGCGTTTCGCCATCCGCGACGCGCAGAGGCTCGCCATGGCCGGACGCAGCACGCCCGACCCCCGGCACGCCCGCCCGCTGGACGACGCCGTGGAGCGCGTGGACCGCGCGGTGGCCTCGCTCACCGGCCGCCACCCCGACTACTGGCATCTGCTGACCGAGCTGGACGCGGTGAAGGAGACCGTCCGCATCGTCGTCGAGCAGATCAGAGAGCAGCGGGCCGGGCAGTAGACCCCGCCCGCGCCCCTCCCCTGCCCTCCCCTCCCCTCCCCTCCCCCAGGAACGGACACCACGGCACGCTGCGGCGCGCGACGCATCGCTTACTCTTCCGTCATGCCTCGTTACGAGTACCGCTGCCGCGAATGCGGGTCCACCTTCGAACTGAGCCGTCCGATGGCCGAGTCGAGCGCCCCCGCGAACTGTCCGAAGGGGCACGACGACACCGTCAAGCTGCTGTCGACCGTCGCCGTCGGCGGCACCGCTTCGGCCTCGGCCTCGGCCGCCTCCGCCGCCCCCGCACCGGGCGCGGGTGGCGGCGGCTGCTGCGGTGGCGGCTGCTGCGGCTGACCCGCCCTCGCCCCCCAGCCCTCACCCCACCGCCGCGCCCACCTCGCGCAGAATCCGCTCCCCCGCCGCCACGCCCCGCTCGGGCAGCGCGGTGATGTGGGGCGCGTGCCACCCCTCGTCGGCGAGTTCGCCGTGGCCCGGGCGCCAGCCCTCGTCCGCCGCGAGGAGCAGGTCGGCGTCGAGGAGGGAGTCACCCGCCGCGTACGTGCGCGCGGCGCCCGTACGGCGGGCGACCTCCGCGATCGCGGCGCTCTTGGTCAGCGGGCGCGGCACGGCGTAGATCTTGCGGCCCTGGAGGGAGACGGTCCAGCCGCGGGGCGCGGCCCAGTCGCCGAGTTCCTTGACGTAGGTGTCGGGCAGCCGCGCGCGGTCCACCACGAGGTACGCGAACAGGTCCTCGGCCACCCGCTCCTTGAGCACCCAGCCACCGTCCGAGACACCCGAAGCCGACGCCGACGACGAAGCCGTACGCAACATGTGCGCGCGGACCTCGTCGAGCGGCGCGCACTCCGTGAGGCGTTCGCGTACGCGCGCGTGCCAGGCGGGGTCGGACTCGCCGTCGACGAGCAGGTGGCCGCCGTTGGCGCACACCGCGTACCGAGGGGGTGGGCCCGGCAGGTGGATGCGCCCGTACTGCTCGCGGGTGCGGGTGGTGGTGGGCACGAAGACGGTACGGGCGGCCAGCGCCGTCAGCAGCTCAGCGGCCGTCTCCGTCAGGTAGGAGAGCGGCTTGCTCTCGTACACCTCGACGCACAGCAGCCGCGGCGCCGCCGCGTCCGGCACGGTCAGGCCGAGGGCAGCGGCCGAGTAGATCAGCGTGCGGTCCAGATCGCTCGCGAACAGCGAGGGCGACGGCACCCCCGAGGCTGTGGGAGAGGCGGTCATCGGGACGCCACCGCCTTGCCGTCCGCGCCGGTCGCGCCCCTCGTGAAGCGTGGATGGATCAGCCCGACGCAGCGGTACGGCAGCCCGTCGACCTCCTCCACCGGCACACCGCGCTGCTCCGCGAGGAGCCGCACGTGGTCGAGGTCGGCCCCCGCGTCGCGCCGTGCCAGCACCCGCCAGGGCACCCGGCGCAGCAGCACCCGGGTCGTCTCGCCGACGCCGGGCTTGACGAGGTTGACGTCCCCGATGCCGTACTCCTCGCTGATCCGCTCCACCGCGCGCCAGCCCTCCCAGGTGGGCGCGCGCTCCGCTTCGGAGGCGGCGAGCAGCGCCCGCGCGCCCTCGTCGGCCTGCGCACGCACCTCCCCGAACCGGGACTCGACCGCCTCCAGGAAGAACCGCGAGACGTCGGTCTCCGCCAGCTCGCGGTAGAACTTGCCGCCGTGGAAGTCGTACGGGCCGACGAGGTCGGCGCGCAGCACGGTGCGCGAGATCAGCCCGGAGACCGTGGAGTTGAGGCAGGCGGAGGGGATGAGGAAGTCCTCGCGGGTGCCGTAGGTGCGTACGCAGCCGCCCGGGTCGGCGAGGACGGCCAGCTCCGGGTCGAAGCCCTCGAACGGCGCGAGCGCGTCGGCCAGTTCGCGGGTGATGGCGCCCTTGCCCGTCCAGCCGTCGACGAAGACGACGTCGGCGGGGTCGAGCCGCTCCGCGAGCCAGCGCAGCGCGGCCGTGTCGATGCCCTGGCCGCGCACGATGGACACCGCGTAGTGCGGCAGGTCCAGGCCGTGCGCGTGCAGCGCCCAGCGGCGCATCAGCACGCCGACGGGCGTACCGGCGCGCGCCAGCGACACCAGCACCGGGCGCCGCCCGCCCCCAGCAGGCCCGCCCGGCCCACCTCGCCCGCCTCGTTCGGCGAGCACCGTCTCGGTCACCGTGCCCACGGCGCGGGCGATGCGCGCTGCCGAGGCGTCTAGGGCGCTGTGGAAGAGCCGCTGGTACTCGGCGCTGGGCTGGTACTCGACGGGCAGCGACTCCGCGTAGTGCGCCCCGCCGCTCTGGATCGCCTCCTCGCGCTCCTCCGTCGGCGCTTCCAGTTCGACGTCCGAGACGTCCTGGAGCAGCCAGCCCACGTCGTCGGGCGCGTACGAGGAGAACGCCGGGCCGCGCAGCGGTTCGCGCAGCGGCGCGTAAGAGGGGACGACGCACAGGAGGACGGCGTCGGTGTGCCGGGAGAGCGCCGCCAGCAGCCCGTCGGGGGCGTGCAGCCGGGGCGTGTCGCCGGCCGAGTCCGTCACGGCGACGACGGCGTCGAAGCGGCGCGAACGGTCGTCGCCGGGCGCGACGTTGTACGCGTAGCGCGGGCCGTGGCCCTCCCCCGGCCGGTCGTGCGCGGGGAAGGTGAGCACGGTGCGTATCGCGTAGCCGGGGTCGTCCACGGCGAGTGCAGGGGAGCGGGTGGTCGTGGAGAACCGCACCTCCACCCCGTCCGCCGCTCCCCGTTCCGCCTCCGCTCCCCGTTCCGCTCCCCGTTCCGCTTCCAGTTCCGTTTCCAGCGCGGTGGCGAGTCGCAGCGGCGCGTACATCAGCTCCTCGTTACCGAGGACGAGCACCCGGCGGGCGTGCGGCGGCAGTTCGGCCGCCAGGCGCCGGGCCATCGCGGGGAGGGCGTCTTCGAGGTGCTCGCGGTGCGCGGCGGTGAAGCCGTGGCGCCCGCCGTCGGGCAGACCCAGGGGCCAGCCCAGCTCGACGCGCCGCACGTTCCCAACGCCGCCGGGCGTGACGGGGCAGTCCTCCACACCGTCACCCCCGTCACCCCTGTCACCGGCGGGCCCGGCGTCGACGGCTCGCGCCCCCTCCGCGTCCTCGTCGCCCTCCTCGTCGCGGTCGTACTCCGCGACGAGGCGCCGCCCGCGCTCCAGCACGTCGTCCGGAAGGGAGACGGTGCCACCGGCCAGGGCGACGATCTCGACCCGCGCGCCCAGCTCGGCGGCGAACTTGTCCAGCCCGGCACTGTCCGCCTCGGACCGCATGTCCACCAGCGCGACGATCACGTAGCGCTCGCGCGGATAGCGGCGGTGCAGGGACGCGATGGTGTTGCGTATGGTCCGGCCCGTCGAGAACTCGTCATCTACGAGGACCAGCGGCGCGCCCTCCGCGAGCAGTTCCGGATCCTCCGGCAGCAACAGATGCGAGGTGGCGTGGCTGTGCTCCTCCTCGAAGCCGCCGACGGGGGTGACGCCGCGCACCGGGCGCCGGGTCGAGTGCAGATAAGCGCGCGCACCGACGCCGTCGGCGACGCTGTGCCCGAGACCGGTGGCGGTCTCCGCGTACCCGAGTACCACCGCGCGCGCCGCCTCCGCCTCGCCCAGCAGCGCACGCACCCGGCGCCCCAGCTCCAGGCCCGCGCCGTGCACCGTGCCGGGGCGCTGCGGGACGTGCTTGCCCAGCACCTGCGAGACGAGCAGGTGGGCGCGCTTGGGGTTACGGCGCAGGGCCAGGCCGAGCAGTTCCCGCAGGCCCTCGCCGGTCAGCCCGACGTCCAGGCGCTCCGCGACCCATTCACCGGACCAGATCTCCGTCGCGCCGTCCGCCATGTCGCTCCCGTCCGCCGCGCCCACGCCCACTCCGTCCACCGTGTCCACCGTGTTCGCCGCACCCGTCTCGTTCACTTGACCCCCGCCGCCAGCAGTTCCACGAAGCCCACGCCCTCGCGGGCGACGCCGAAGACCTCGCCGCGCAGCAGGGTGCGCTCCGCCCAGGCGCGGTGGGGCTTCACCTCGTTCATCTTGTTCGTGTAGGCGGAGCGCAGGACTCCGCCGCCGCAGCGCTCGGGGCGCAGGATGTCCGTCGCGTCGGAGAACTCCTCGTGGCTCACGACGGACAGCGCGTGCACGGGTGCGACGTGGGAGGGGTGGATGCAGGTCTTGCCCAGCAGCCCGTTGGCGCGGTCCAGCTCGATCTCGCGCAGCAGCCCGTCCATGTCGTGCGCGATGAGATTCGTCCGCAGCTCCTCGGCCCGCCCGCTCAGGAAGGGACTGCGCCGGAGCTGGGGCTTGAACATCCGCTCCTGGAGCCTGAAGTACTCCCACACGGGCCCCGTCACGGTGAAGCCGGTGCCGTCCGCCCTGCCCAGCGCGTTGACGACGTCCCCGATGACGGAGGCGACGAGCTGCACGTCGTAGGCGGTCATCTCGGGCGTGCGCCGCAGCCCGTAGGCCGAGCAGAAGTCGGTCACGCCCAGGCGCAGGGCCAGTACGCGGTCGCGGTACTTGTTGACCGCACGGGATATCCCCGCCAGGGTCTCGGCCCTGGTCTCCATGTGCAGCAGCTCGGGCGACTCCAGCACGGGCATCGCGAACAGCCGTCGCCCACCGGCCGTCTCCGCCTCGTCCAGCGCCTCCAGGAACGGGATGCCGCGCTCCTCGGTGAACTTCGGGAGTACGAATCCGGACACCAGCCGCGCGGCCGGACCGAGCCGGTCGACGAGGTCCGGTATCTGTTCCGGCTCCCGTACCCGGATGAACAGCAGCGGCGGCTCGTCGGCCCCGTCCGCCGCAGTCCCGGTCCCGGTCCCGGAGGTGGCGTGGGCCAGCTCGCCGAGCTGGCGCACCAGGTTCTCCTCGGCGGCCACGACCTCGGCGTCGTCGATGGAATCCTCCAGGCACAGCACCATCGAGACCACCCCGCGAGCGCCCTGCCGCACCACGTCGGAGGCGAGGGAGGCACGGGTGGCCGGGCTGTAGAGCGTGGCGCCGAGCGCGGCGGCCAGCGTGCGGGCCGGTGAATCCGGCGTGAACTCGGCGGGCTCCTGGTGGAAAAGCGTCTGCCGGAGTTCAGGCGTGAGATGCCTGAAATGGCGCATGGATGCCCTCGTCTCCCCGTCTCTTTCGCAGCCGTCCGACCTTGGTGGCTGTGACGCGGCGCTGTCTTTCGGCCCGCCTCGGCAGCGCTGCCGTGGCGGAATCTGGCCGCTCATCGTACGTACGAGGGTGGGTCAAGAGTTCCTCAAGCGGGTGAAAAACACGTTACCCCTGGGTACACACGCCTCTCCCCCCGCGTTGTCGCGGAGTGCGGCTGGAGGGCAGGATGAGTCTATGACGCACGCCATGTTGAAGGGGTCGAACATCCAGCTGGAGACGTCGGCGGTGCGTGCCGTCCTGTGCTGGTCACCGGGGACGGGGGCGCCGGACGTGGACGCCTCGGCGCTGCTCCTCGGCGACAGCGGAGCGGTCCGCTCGGACGACGACTTCATCTTCTACAACCAGCCCCGGCACCCCTCGGGAGTGGTCAGGCACCTCGCCAAGACCCGGGAGTCCGGTGAGTCCGGCGGTCTGATGGACACCGTCGAGGCCGATCTGTCGGCGCTGGACGCCACCGTCGACCGGGTGATGCTGGCCGCCTCGGCGGACGGCGGCACCTTCGCCGACGTACGCGAGCTGCGGCTTCTCCTGTACGCGGCGGGGACGGAGGCCGATCCGTCGGCCGAGCCGCTGGCACGGTTCGAGATCGAGCCGGAGACGGGCTCGGAGACGGCGATGATCTGCGGCGAGCTGTACCGCCGCGGGGACGGCTGGAAGTTCCGGGCGCTGGGCCAGGGCTACGACACGGGGCTCATCGGGCTCGCCACGGAGTTCGGCATCTCGGTCGATGAAGGCGAGGTCAGCCAGGAGGTCACCCCGCCGCACGGCACGGGCGGCGAGAACGGTCCCGAGACGACGGCGACACCGACGCCCGCACCTGCGTCCGTATCCGCCTCCGCCTCCGCGTCTCCGTCCGCCGATCCGGACGGGGACGCCACCGTGCCGTACGTGCCGGGCCCCGAGACGCTCGGCCCCCTCCCTGTGGGGCCTGGGGGCGCTCCCGCGGGTACGGTGCCGAAGCCGCCCGGCGAGCCGGACTTCCCGGCTCCGGAACCGGTGCCCGAACCGCGTCCCGAACCCCAGCCGGGCCCCGAACCGCAGCCCGTCCCTGACCCGGTCCCCGGGCCAGGGCCAGGGCCCGCCCCGGAACCGCCCTCTCCGGAGCCCCAGCCGCAGCCTGCGGGCGCACACGGGGGCGGAGGCGGGGCGTTCGCGGCGGCCGGCGCGGGCGCCATGGGGGGCCCGCACGGCGCACCGCACGCGCCGCAGCCGGGGTACGGCTATCCGCCGCCCCCGCAGCAGCCGCCGTCCACCCAGCCCGCCTACGGGTATCCGCAGCCCACGTACGGCTATCCGCAGCAGCCGGACCCGAGCTTCCAGTTGCCGCCCCAGGGCCCGCAGTTCCTCCACGCATGAGGTGAGGTCGGCCGGGACCGCCGGAACCGCCGGGACGCGTACGTCCCGGCGGCCGGTACGTCATGCGCCGCGACGGACCCGGCCCAGCCCTCGCAGCCCTCTCAGACCTTGCCCGCCTTGTAGCCGCGGCCCCACTGGAGGCCCCAGCCGTAGAGGCGGTCCAGCTCCGCCTGGAAGCCGTACACGTAGCGGCCCTCGCGGCGGACGATCAGCTCGCCCTTGTGGTGCTCCAGCAGCATCACCGCGCAGGAGCGCGCCTGCGGCGCCCGCTCGTCGAGGCCGACCTCCACGCGGGGGCCGTTGCTCGGGAAGAGGGACACGATGGCGTGGGTGCGGTCGAAGGCCGGAGTGCCGTCATAGATGTAGACGAAGATCAGCAGGCGCTTGATCTCGTCCTTGTGGTCAAGGTTGATGTAGATCGTCTCGCCGGAGGCCGAGCCGAACCTGTCGTCCCCGCTGAGCTTCACATACGGCGGGGCGTTCATGTCGCCGAAGAAGTTGCCGAGCGGCTGCACGACCCCCTTGCTGCCGTCCACCAGCTCGTACATGCACGCCAGGTCCAGGTCGACGTCGACGACGCCGTGCGTGTGCGCCTGGACGACGTCGGGCTTGAGCGACTGGAACGGATGCCGCAGCGAGGAGCTGCGGCGCGGGCGGCCCTCGATGTCCGAGCTGCGCATCCGCCAGGAAAGGTTGACCCGCATACTGCCTCTGTCGGCGCCCTGCTCGGTCAGCGAGACCATCGAGTTCCGCTTCGTCAGTTCCACCGCGTACGTCGAAGGGCCGCCGACCGTATCGAACTTCGGCCCGTGCCGCCTCATCCCCACGCCGCGCCGCCAGTTCTCCCACAGGGAGACCATCACGCACCCCCACTCGGAAACTCACCAGAAACTCACCAGGAAAAAATGCTCCAACTGCGGCGGGGCGGTACCGAGGACGGGACCTCGGTACCGCCCCGCTTGGAGCGTTCCGCAATCGGACCGCTGTGACACATGCCGGGGGCTCACCCCGGGACAGGTCCCGCACGGTCGGGCGGCGACGGCCAGGGGCGCCGGGCTTCGCGGCGCCCCTGGCCCGTCAGACCTGCGAGGTGACCTCCGGCTTCTTGGAGGAGCCACCGCCGTCGTCACCGGACTCGTCGTCCTCGCCGTCACCACCGCCGTTGGCCGCGATGGCGCGGTTGCGCCGGAGCGAGGACCAGAAGGAGGCGGCGATCAAGAGGACACCGAGCAGACCGGTGATGACCTCGTTGATCTGGAACTTGATGGTGATGAGGAGGATCGCGGCGAGCGCGCCGATCGCGTAGTGCGCGCCGTGCTCCAGGTAGACGTAGTCGTCGAGCGTGCCCTGACGGACGAGGTACACCGTCAGCGAACGGACGTACATCGCACCGATGCCGAGGCCCAGTGCCATCCAGAAGATGTGGTTCGTGATGGCGAAGGCGCCGATGACGCCGTCGAACGAGAAGGAGGCGTCCAGCACTTCGAGGTACAGGAACATGAAGAAGGCCGCCTTGCCGGCGAGGCCCACCATGCTCGGGTCCTTGCCCTGGCGCTTGGCCTCTTCCTCGGCCTCCTGCTCGCGTTCCTCCTCCTCTTCGAGCTTGTTCTCGAAGTGTCCGGAGAGGCCGCCGACCAGGAGATACGTGATGAGGCCCGCGATGCCCGCCAGCATGACCGTGCCGGACTTGTCGGCGTGGCCGCCGCCGTGCTGGTGCGCCGAGACCGCGAGGGTCATGGCCGAGACCAGCAGCACGATCAGCGCGATGCAGACGGACAGCATGTCCACCTTGCCGAGCTTGGCGAGGGGACGCTCCAGCCAGCCGATCCACTTGTGCTCACGGTCCGTGAAGATGAAGTCGAGGAAGATCATCAACAGGAACATCCCGCCGAAGGCCGCGATGGCCGGGTGGGCGTCGGTGACGAGCTGCTCGTACTGGCCGGGCTTGTCCAAGGCCAGTTGCACGGCCTCGATGGGCCCGACCTTGGCGGTGATGGCGACGATGACGACCGGGAACACCAGCCGCATTCCGAACACCGCGATCAGGATGCCGATGGTGAGGAAGATCTTCTGCCAGAAGGCATTCATCTTTTTCAGCACACCGGCATTGACGACCGCGTTGTCGAAGGACAACGAGATCTCCAGGATGGAGAGCATCGCCACCAGTGCGAACGCTTCCCACCCCCAGAAGAACGCAGCGCAGGCGAGTCCGACGGCGGTGACGCCGAAGGACCAGCCGAAGGTTCTCAGAAGCACTGGCTACCCAATCCGCTTTACGTAAGACAGGACGATGGATTACGAAACGTTGACTCCGAAGTCTAGAGCGATGCCTCTCAGCCCAGAGGCGTACCCCTGCCCAACCGCACGGAACTTCCACTCCCCGTTGTACCGGTACAGCTCGCCGAAGATCATGGCGGTCTCCGATGAGGCGTCTTCCGTGAGGTCGTAGCGGGCCAGTTCCTGGCCGTCCGCCTGGTTGACGACACGGATGTAGGCGTCGGTGACCTGCCCGAAGGTCTGCTGACGGGGCTCGGCGTCGTAGATGGAGACCGGGAAGACGACCTTGTCCACCTGGGCGGGGACGAGGCCGAGATCGACCAGGACCGTCTCGTCGTCCCCGGCGTCGGCACCGCTGCCGCCGACCAGCTCGTCGCCGGTGTGCTCGACGGAGCCCTCGGGACTCTTGAGGTTGTTGTAGAAGATGAAGTATTCGTCGCCGAGAACCCGCCCGTTCGCGCACAGCAGCGCGCTGGCGTCGAGATCGAAGGCGGCGCCGGTCGTGGAGCGGGCCTTCCAGCCCAGCCCGACCTGGACCTGGGTCAGGTTCGGTGCAGCCTTCGAGAGGGAGACATTGCCCCCCTTGGCGAGCGTGACGCCCATGTTCCGCTTCCTCTCCCCGGTACTGATGCACCCGCTGATGCATCCAGTGTGTCCACACCGCCCGGCGCCGCACACCTCCCGAACACGGAAGTCTGCGGCGCCGGGACACTGCCGTAAAGCGCGTGGGACCTTGTGATCGTTTCGCACACACTGTTCTTTGTGGCCAAGAGCGACCAAGGGCGACAAGGACGGCAAGGGGCGGCCAGGGGTGTCCGCCGTGCGCCGCCCGGAGGCCCAGGCGCTTCCGCCGTGCGCGGCGCCGCCGCGCCCGTCAGACGTTGACGCCGAAGTCCTGCGCGATGCCGCGCAGACCCGAGGCGTAGCCCTGCCCGATGGCGCGGAACTTCCACTCCGCACCGTGGCGGTACAGCTCGCCGAAGACCATGGCGGTCTCCGTCGAGGCGTCCTCACTGAGGTCGTAGCGGGCCAGCTCGTTGTTGTCGGCCTGGTTGACGACGCGGATGTACGCGTTGCGGACCTGGCCGAAGCTCTGCTGGCGGGCCTCGGCCTCGTAGATGGAGACCGGGAAGACGATCTTCTCCACATCGGCGGGGACGCCGGCGAGGTTGACCTTGATGACCTCGTCGTCCCCCTCGCCCTCACCGGTGAGGTTGTCACCGGTGTGCTCGACGGAGCCGTCCGGGCTCTTGAGGTTGTTGAAGAAGACGAAGTTCTGGTCGTTCCCGACCTTGCCCTCGGAGTTCGTCAGCAGCGCGCTGGCATCGAGGTCGAAGTCCGAGCCGGTGGTCGTACGGGCGTCCCAGCCGAGACCGACGATCACGGCGGTGAGGTTCGGCGCCTCCTTGGTCAGCGAGACGTTGCCGCCCTTGCTGAGGCTGACTCCCACGAGTCCTCCTGGATATTGTTCGTGAGGAGCACCGCGTGACCGCGTGCCGTGCCCCCGTATTACGGATGCCGTCAGATCAACGAGTCGATCCTAGTGAGCGGTTCCCCCGGGCTCACAGTGTTCGCTCAGAGGGATTCCAGGGCCTTCACGTAGTCGTCCAGATCGCGCGCGTCCGGGAGCCCGTTCACCACGGTCCAGCGCACCTCGCCCGCCTTGTCGATGATGAAGGTGCCGCGCACGGCGCAGCCCTTCTCCTCGTCGAAGACGCCGTAGGCGCGGGACGCCTCGCCGTGCGGCCAGAAGTCGGAGAGCAGGGGGTAGTCCAGGCCCTCCTGCTCAGCGAATACGCGCAAGGCGAACGGCGAGTCGTTGGAGACGGCGAGCAACTGGACGTCGTCGTTCACGAACTTCGGGAGTTCGTCGCGCAGGGCACACAGCTCACCGGTGCACACACCGGTGAAGGCGAACGGGTAGAAGAGGAGGACGACGTTCTTCTTCCCCTGGAAGTCGGAGAGCGATACAGCTTCGCCGTGCTGGTTCCGCAGCGTGAAGTCCGGAGCCTTGGTGCCGACCTCGATGGCCATGGGTGGGGAGCCCCTCTCTTGGGTCTCTTGGGTGGCTTGCCTGCCTGACGGGCCCAGTCTCGCACCTCGGCGCCGCACGGCGGGGGCCAGGCACGGGGCCGGAAGCGGCACGGGCGCGGGCGCGGACGCGGAACGGTGCCGGGGACGTGGGCGCCGGGAAGCGGCAGGGAACAGCGTGGGCCCCGACGGTCTCGCCGTCGGGGCCCATGCCTCGGTCTCTGCGTCTCTACGCCTCAGTCTCTGCCGTTCGGCCGGCTCTGCCCGTCAGCGCTTGCCGGAGCGGGCCGCCTTCGGGGTGACCAGGCGGCTGCCGGTCCAGTCCTTGCCCGCGTTGACGCTGCTCGTCTGGGCCAGGCCCGCGGTCTGGGCCGCCTCGCCGATCTCGCTGGGCTCCACATAGCCGTCACGGCCCGTCTTGGGAGTCAGCAGCCAGACCGGGGCGCCCGCGTCGATCATCGTGGTGGCGTCCACCAGCGCGTCCGTCAGGTCGCCATCCTCCTCGCGGAACCACAGAATCACGGCATCGGCCACGTCGTCATGATCTTCATCGACGAGCTCCGTACCCGTGATGGCCTCGATTCCCTCACGGAGTTCCTGCTCGGTGTCGTCGTCGTAACCGAGCTCCTGGACCACCTGCCCGGGCTGGAAACCCAGCCTCGCGGCCGGGTTGGTCCGCTCCTCCGCGTGGTCCGCGGTCGCGCTCACGGATTGCCTCCTGTCATCTTTCTTGAATATGCCTGGCGCCCCGCGCGCACGCGAAGCATTGGCCGTAGTCCACACGGGCGGAACGGATCGCGCAAGTACCCAGCCCTCCATCCCGCCCAAACGTTGACGTCTCACCCCACAATGCCTGATCAACAGTGATTCACACCACAGGGATCTGGCGCGGATCAGCCGGGTTTGCCCCGGCTGGCCCACGGAGGCCGAGGCGCGGGGCGTGCACCGCGTGTGCCCAGCGGCGCGCGCGGCGCGGACTCCGCCGCGCGCCGTGCGCCTACCCGGACCGCGCGAGACCAATCGCGACCGATCGCGACCGTTAGAGGCGGGTGGGGACGGGCGGGCACGGGTGGGGACGGGCGAGAACGAGACAGTGCGGCCCGTCCCGCCATCCGGGGGACCCGGGAGCCCCGGGGCACGCGGGGAGGCCGGGGCGCGCGGGAGGGCAGGGGCGGGTACGGGCCGGACAAGGGGGCGAGGGGAGGGGGCGAGGGGTGATCCCTCGGACGCCCACAAGGGATCACTGGGCGTAAGGTTGCGATTTGGCCGTCATCCACCTTCCCGGACCTGTCCCGGAATCAGCAGGAGTTACCTCTCGGTAGAGATGACGTACGCGCGGCAGCGGTACACGATGGAGGCGGCGCGACACCTATACAGAGCAAGACCGAACAGCGAAGGAACAGCGTGGCTTCCGGATCCGATCGCAACCCGATCATCATTGGCGGCCTCCCCAGCCAGGTCCCGGACTTCGATCCCGAGGAGACCCAGGAATGGCTCGACTCGCTCGACGCGGCCGTCGACGAGCGGGGCAGGGGACGTGCCCGCTATCTCATGCTCCGTCTCATCGAGCGCGCCCGCGAGAAGCGCGTGGCCGTGCCGGAGATGCGCAGCACGGACTACGTCAACACCATCGCGACCAAGGACGAGCCGTTCTTCCCCGGTAACGAGGAGATCGAGCGCAAGGTCCTGAACGCGACCCGCTGGAACGCGGCCGTGATGGTCTCCCGGGCCCAGCGCCCCGGCATCGGTGTGGGCGGCCATATCGCCACCTTCGCCTCCTCCGCCTCGCTCTACGACGTGGGCTTCAACCACTTCTTCCGCGGCAAGGACGAGGGCGACGGCGGCGACCAGGTCTTCTTCCAGGGCCACGCCTCGCCCGGCATCTACGCCCGCGCCTTCCTGCTGGACCGCCTCACCGAGACCCAGCTCGACGGCTTCCGCCAGGAGAAGAGCACCTTCCCCAACGGCCTCTCCAGCTACCCGCACCCGCGGTCGATGCCGGACTTCTGGGAGTTCCCCACCGTCTCCATGGGCCTCGGCCCCATCGGCGCCGTCTACCAGGCCCGGATGAACCGCTACATGGAGGCGCGCGGCATCGCCGACACCTCCAAGTCGCACGTGTGGGCCTTCCTCGGCGACGGCGAGATGGACGAGCCCGAGTCCCTGGGCCAGCTCTCCCTGGCGGCGCGCGAGGGCCTGGACAACCTCACCTTCGTCATCAACTGCAACCTCCAGCGTCTTGACGGGCCCGTCCGCGGCAACGGGAAGATCATCCAGGAGCTGGAGTCGTACTTCCGCGGTGCGGGATGGAACGTCATCAAGCTGGTCTGGGACCGCTCCTGGGACCCGCTGCTGGCGCAGGACCGCGACGGCGTGCTGGTCAACAAGCTCAACACGACGCCCGACGGCCAGTTCCAGACCTACGCCACCGAGAGCGGCTCCTACATCCGCGAGCACTTCTTCGGCGGCGACCAGCGGCTGCGGGCCATGGCCGAGAACATGACCGACGACCAGTTGCTGCACCTGGGCCGCGGCGGCCACGACCACCGCAAGGTCTACGCGGCCTACAAGGCGGCCAAGGAGCACCAGGGCCAGCCGACGGTCATCCTCGCGCAGACCATCAAGGGCTGGACGCTGGGCCCGAACTTCGAGGGCCGCAACGCCACGCACCAGATGAAGAAGCTGACGGTCGAGGACCTCAAGGGCTTCCGCGACCGGCTGCACCTGCCGATCCCGGACAAGGAGCTGGAGTCCGGCCTTCCGCCGTACTACCACCCCGGTCCGGACTCGGAGGAGATCCAGTACATGCACGACCGGCGGCGCGAGCTGGGCGGCTATGTGCCCACCCGCGTGAACCGGTCGAAGCCGCTCCAGCTCCCCGACGCGAAGGCGTACGCCGCCGTCAAGAAGGGCTCGGGGCAGCAGCAGATCGCCACCACGATGGCCTTCGTGCGGCTGCTCAAGGACCTCATGCGGGACAAGGAGATCGGCAAGCGCTTCGTGCCGATCGCCCCCGACGAGTACCGCACCTTCGGAATGGACTCCTTCTTCCCGTCGGCCAAGATCTACAACCCGCTGGGCCAGACGTACGAGTCCGTGGACCGCGAGCTGCTGCTGGCCTACAAGGAGTCCCCCACCGGCCAGATGCTGCACGACGGCATCACGGAGGCGGGCTGTACGGCCGCGGCCATCGCGGCGGGCTCGGCCTACGCCACGCACGGCGAACCGCTGATCCCGATCTACGTCTTCTACTCGATGTTCGGCTTCCAGCGCACCGGCGACCAGTTCTGGCAGATGGGCGACCAGCTCTCCCGCGGCTTCGTCCTGGGCGCCACGGCGGGCCGCACGACGCTGACCGGCGAGGGCCTCCAGCACGCCGACGGCCACTCGCAGCTGCTGGCCTCCACCAACCCGGCGGCTGTGGCCTACGACCCGGCCTTCGGCTTCGAGATCGCCCACATCGTCGAGGACGGCCTGCGGCGGATGTACGGCTCCAGCGAGGAGCACCCGCAGGGTGAGGACGTCTTCTACTACCTCACCGTCTACAACGAGCCGATCCGCCAGCCCGCCGAGCCGGAGAACGTGGACGCCGAGGGCATCCTCAAGGGCCTCTACCGCTACCAGGAGGGCGAGAAGGGCACGCACAAGGCCCAGATCCTCGCCTCCGGCGTGGCGCTGCCCTGGGCGCTGGAGGCCCAGCAGATCCTGGCCGACGAGTGGAACGTCCGCGCCGACGTCTGGTCGGCGACCTCCTGGAACGAGCTGCGCCGGGAGGCCGTCGCCGTCGAGGAGCACAACCTCCTCCACCCGGAGGAGGAGCAGCGCGTGCCCTACGTGACGCGCAAGCTCCAGGGCGCCGAGGGGCCGAAGGTGGCCGTCTCCGACTGGATGCGGGCGGTGCCCGACCAGATCGCCCGCTGGGTGCCCGGCACGTACCAGTCGCTCGGCGCCGACGGCTTCGGCTTCGCCGACACCCGTGGCGCCGCGCGCCGCTTCTTCCACATCGACGCGCAGTCGATCGTCCTCGGCGTGCTCACCGAGCTGGCCAGGGAGGGCAAGATCGACCGCTCGGCGCTGAAGCAGGCGCTGGACCGCTACCAGCTGCTCGACGTCGCCGCCGCTGACCCGGGCGCCGCGGGCGGCGACGCGTAGTCCTCGCCGGACGGGCCGCACCCGGCGTCACGGGGTGGCGTGACCACCTACGTGGCCGGGTGCGGCGGCCCCGCAAGTCGCTCGCTGGGTGACGGAGCTGTGCACGTCGCGTCGTCGGGTGGAGCGGCCGGGTGCGTCCCTTTGTGACGGGGCCGTGTACGTCCGCCCGTGGAGCGCCCCGGTCGCCTGGTGGGGTGCCCCCTCGGCGGGCGACGCCACATCCTCGTGCCAGGGCGTGCGGGGGCCCGTTCAGGGGGCCGTCGTCAGAGGATGCCGCCCACGCCCATCGTGCCGCCGCCCGCGCCGGTGAGCCATATCAGTGCCAGCAGCGTGTCCAGGGCGCCGAGGACCACGGCGATGAGGGCGGGGATCGACCGGGTGCCCGTCCAGCGGCGGCCCATCGCGAGCCAGCCGCAGACGACGGCGACCGGGCCGAGGACGATGCCGAGGGTGAAGAAGCCCGCGACCGCGCAGATCAGACCCACGATGCCGAGCGTCTCCCGGTCCGCTGTGACGCGTCCGGCGAAGGAGCCCCGGCGCGTGCGGGGGCGGGTGGAGTGCCGATAGCCCGTCATCGTCCCTCCCAGGGTTGTCGTTTCGGGCTCGGAGACCAAGTGCCCCTTTCCCCGGCCGATAGACACGGTTTCCTCAACAGCCCGCCCCGTCCCAGCGATTGGGCGCTCTCTCGGACGCGGTGCGGTGACGGCGCCTGCCATCTCAGTTCTCCCAGACCTTGAAGGCCCGCACCCGATACGCGCCCTCGGGCGTCCAGGAACCGGAGGGGTGGGTGCTGAACTCGGCCGTCTCGGCGCACTCCGCGCTCTGATAGACGGTGACGGGCCGCCCCGTGCGGTTGGCGAACGAGGCCGCTTCCGTGCCCTTCGGCAGGGGGACGCAGCTCTCGATGTCGACGTCACTCAGCTCGTACGTCTGCCGCTCGCCCTCGAAGCGCGCCGCCTCCCAGAGGCACAGCTCCCCCGCGCCGCACTCCCCCAGCCTCGGCTGCGGCTTCTTCGACGGGGCCGCCGACGCCAGAGGCGCCGGGGCCGCGGCGAGCTGGAGCAGGGCGCCCGCCGCCATCACGACCGCGCAGGCATGGACCGCTCGCATATGGATCACTCCCCCGTGTGCCGCACGTCCGCGCCTGTCGCGTCGTGCGTGTGATCAGCCTCGAACGGCGACGGCCGGTCTGCCAAGGGCAGACCGGCCGTTTCACCACCATGGGGCACGGAGTTATCCACAGGCTCCGAAGGATCCACAGATTCCGGGGAATTCCGGCGGCTCCACAGGCTCCCGGGCCGGGGCCAGGGCCACCGGCCCGGGCTCAGACGTGGACCGAGGGACCCGCGTCGTTCGAGCCGCGCTTCGTGAAGACGGCGACTCCCGCCGCGACGACCGCGACGATGCCCGCGCAGGTGAAGGCGAGACCCATGCCGGAGATGAAGGAGTCGTGCACGGCCTTCGTCATCGCCTCGGCGATCTGCGCGGGGGTGCCCTTCGGCGCGGGCGGCGCCATGCCGACCTCGGCCAGGCCCTTGAGCTGCTCTGCCTGCTCGCCCTTCAGCGGCGGAAGCTGGGAGTCCGCCCACTTCTCCGGCAGCGAGCTGTCGACACGGGAGGCCATGACGGCGCCCAGCACGGCCGTGCCGAGGCTGCCGCCGACCTGCATCGCGGCCTGCTGGAGGCCGCCAGCGACACCGGCGTGCTCCAGCGGCGCGTTGCCCACGATGACCTCCGTCGCGCCGACCATGACCGGCGCGAGGCCCAGGCCCAGCAGACCGAACCACAGCGAGGTGATCGCGGTGCCGCTCTCGGCGTCGAGCGTGGAGAGCCCGAACATCGCGACCGCCGCCACCACCATGGCGCCGACCAGCGGGATGCGCGGACCGACCTTGGTGATCAACGAGCCCGCCAGCGGCGAGGCGACGATCATCATCGCGGTCAGCGGCAGCAGCCGCAGCCCGCTGTCGACCGGGCTCATGCCGTGCACGTTCTGGAGGTAGAACGTGACGAAGAACAGGCCGCCCATGAACCCGAAGGCCATCAGCACCATCAGCACGGTGCCCGCCGTCAGCGGCACGGAGCGGAACATGCTCAGGGGCAGCAGCGGCTCCTTGGCCTTGGTCTCCCAGAAGCCGAAGAGCAGGAACGCGACGATCGAGCCGCCGAGGAACAGCAGCGTCTTCTCGTCGCCCCACGACCACTCGGGCGCCTTGATGAGCGCCCAGATGAGGCAGAACATCGCGACCGACAGCAGCACGATGCCCGGGATGTCGAAGGACCTGGGCGCCTTCTCCGCGCGGTGGTCCACCAGGAGCACCACGCCCAGCACCAGGGCGATGACGCCGACCGGGATGTTGATGAAGAAGACCGACTCCCAGTTGACGTGCTCGACCAGGAGACCGCCCACGATCGGCCCCGCGGCGGTGGAGGCGCCGATGACCGCGCCCCAGATGCCGATCGCCGCGTTGAGCTTCTCGGCCGGGAAGGTGGCCCGCAGCAGGCCGAGCGCCGCGGGCATCAGCAGGGCGCCGAAGATGCCCTGGAGCACGCGGAAGAAGATGACGAGCGAGACACTGCCGCCCAGACCGATCGCCCCGGAGGCCGCGGCGAACCCGACGACGCCGATGAGGAAGGTCTGCCGGTGGCCGAAGCGGTCGCCGAGTTTGCCCGCCGTGATCAGGGCCACGGCAAGGGCCAGCAGATACCCGTTGGTGATCCACTGGACGTCGGCGAGCGAGGCGCCGAGGTCCTTCTGGATCGCCGGGTTCGCGATGGCCACGATCGTGCCGTCCAGGGCGACCATGGTGACGCCGAGCGCGACGGTGACCAGGGTGAGCCAGGGGTGCCCCCTGAGCCCCTTCCTGGCGCCCGTTATCTCTGAGTTGCGCGGTCCGGGCGGTTCCGGTGTCCCGTCCGCGACGGTGGTGGTCTGGGAGCTCATGGGGGCGAGGCTAATGTCAGCCGCTGACAATTGACAAACCGAATTATTCGCCGGTAGATGTCAGGTGTCTCACAGATATCGTGAGGAAGAAGATCAGCAGGATGAGACCCGGAGGTGGCCGAAAGTGACCGGACTGCGCGAGCGCAAGAAGCAGCGCACCCGGGACGCACTCATCCGCGCGGCTCACGAGCTTTTCGTCGCCAAGGGGTACGAGGCCACCACCGTCGACGAGGTCACCGACACCGTGGACGTCTCCCAGCGCACCTTCTTCCGCTACTTCACGAGCAAGGAGGACGTCGCCTTCGCCCTCCAGGATCTTGTCGAGCAGCGCTATCTGGAGGCGGTGCGCGAGCGGCCGCCGGGCGAGGCGCCCATCGAGGTGCTGCGCCGCACCCTGGACGAGACGTGGCAGAGCATCGGCGAGACCATCCACGAGATCGTCCCCATGCAGCTCCACATGCGCATGTGGCAGGTCATCGAGACCACGCCCGCGCTCGTCGCCGTCCATCTGCGGCGCTCAGTGGAGATGGAGGAGGCCCTCGTCACGGAGATCGCGCGCCGCCAGGACCTCGATCCGGAGAAGGACCCGCGGCCGCGCGTGCTCGTCGCCGCGTACTCCGGCGTGATGCGGGCCGCCGGACGCCGCTGGGGCTGCGGCCAGGACACCTCCATGACGGCGGCGCAGTGCTTCATGGAGTCCTACGTGGACGCACTGGGCCCCGCCCTCACCGACGAGTGGGCGAGCACACCCCCACGCGTGACGGCTAACGGCTGACGGCTGACGGCTGACGGCTGACGGATAACAGTTATCAAGTAGCAGGTAACAGATAACAATTAACAGATAACGAGATCTGTCACCCCGCCCCACCCCTTCACCCCCCAACCCCCTCACCCCGCCAAATACGGCGCGTACGAGTGCGGACCACGCGGACGCGGCACAACCGTGCCCCGGTACGCATGAGCGAGAGGCCCCGAGGGGTCGCCAGAAGCCCCCGACCTGCGGCGGAGCAGTGCGCGGCGGCGCGGAGCCGGGGCTTCCGGCTCACCTTCGCGGGTGACTCCGTAGCGTCACGGATGACAGCACGGCCGCCCGATCTGACCCAATTACCCACGCCGAAACGTGAGATGGCTCACCGGATACGCGAGCACACAGCCGCGTCTCCTAGGGTGTCCCGCTAGTGACTTCCTTCTCCGCATTCGGCAATCCCCTGTCCGGAACCGGCTTCCCGGCGACGGGAGCCCCGGGCTCCACCGCCTGGCGCGCGCTGCTCGCGCTTGCGGTGGTGCTCGTGCTGCTGGCGACGACCGGGTGGACCGCGATCCGCAAGAGCGACGACACGCCGGGCCCCCGCGCCGCGGCGCTGCTCGCCTGGGAGAAGGGATCCGTCGCCGGACGGGCGCTGCCCGACCCCGACGGGCGGCCCGGCGCCATAGCGCGCTTCTTCCGCGCGCTGAGCACGGCGCAGCAGTACCGGCTGGCCGACCGATATCCCCTGGTCGTGGGCAACCTCGGCGGCGCGCCCGTGACGCTGCGCTATCGCGCGAACCACGCGGCGCTCGAGGACGCCCGCGACGTCGAACGCAAACGCATGACCGACCAGCGGCTCACCGACGAGGGGCGGCACGAGGCGGGCCGCCGTATGCACCGCTTCGAGTCGATGCTCCATCCAGGCCGTCAGATCCTCTCCTTCGACCCGACGGGGCGCGGGCGCGCCGCCGAGGTCTTCGGGGACCTGGACCGGGCCCAGAGCGTCTCCGTCGTCGTCCCCGGGGTCGACACCGAGCTGCTCACCTTCGAGAAGACCGAGCGGTCCCACTCGGCGCCCGTGGGCATGGCCCGCGCGCTCCAGGACCAGCAGAGCGCGCGCTCGCCGCATCTGCGGACGGCGACCGTCGCCTGGGCGGACTACACCGCGCCCGTCGGCCTCGGGATGGACGCCGCCTCCGGGGACCTCGCGCAGGACGGCGGCGACCGGCTGCGGGACTTCGTGCGGGAGCTGCCCGGCGCCTCGCGGGTCGCGCTGTTCTGCCACAGCTACGGCTCCGTGGTGTGCGGGGTCGCGGCGCACGAGCTGTCGCCCCGGGTCAGCGACATCACGGTCTCCGGCAGCCCCGGCATGCGCGCCGACAAGGCCGACCACCTCGACACCCGGGCCCACGTGTGGGCCACCCGCGACCAGGACGACTGGATCGCCGACGTGCCGCACATGGAGTTCGGCGGCCTGGGCCACGGCGCCGACCCCGTCTCCCCCGGCTTCGGCTCCCGCAGGCTCTCCGCCGACGGCGCCGTCGGACACACCGGCTACTTCGTGCCGGGCACCGGGAGCCTCGCCAACTTCGCCGCCATCGGCACCGGCTCGTACGGCGCTGTCAACTGTGCCTCGAACGACCCGGGCTGCACAGCCGCCACCGATTAACGCGCGTAGCGCTGGGAGGGGGACGCGCGGGCGGTCCCCGCATACGATGGCCCACATGGGTGACGTACTGGCTGGAATTCACTCCACCTGGGAGTTCGACACGGACTCGGTGCTCATCCGCTTCGAACGGGGGATCCGCACGCCCAAGCTCTTCCACGTGCTCGGGGAGCGGCGTATTCCGTACGAGGCGCTGAGCGATGTCGAGCTCGCGCCGGGAGGCAAGCGGGGCACCGTCGTACTTCGCGCCGTGCCCCGCGCGGGCGCCGATCCGCTGCTGGAGGCGGCGGCCGGACAGCTCAAAGAGGGCAGCGACCCCTACCGTCTCGTGCTCCCCGCCGAGCGCGAGACGCTGGCCGACTACTACGCGACGGAGCTGCGCTCGGTCCTCGGCCCCGACGCGGACAAGCCCGCCGAGCGCCACATGGTGGGGGCGCCGTCTCCTCCGCTGAGCTTCAAGGCGTACGACGGCAAGGCGACCTTCGACGGCAGCGCGGTCTCTTTCCGGTGGTTCTGGACCGGGGCCTCTTCCGCGAAGTGGAAGGCCGGTGACCAGAACTTCTCCGTGGCCGAGCTGGAGGGCGTCGAGTGGCGCTCGCCCGAGGTGCTCAACGGGCATCTGCGGCTGCGGCTGCGGGGCGTCGAGGCGCCGGGGGAAGCGGATCAGGATCCGGCCTCGGTGGTGTTCGGGCTCGGGTACGGGCTGGTGTACGAGTCGCTGCCGTTCGCGGCGGCCGTGCTGGAAGCGGTGCGGGCCGTGGATCCGGGGTCCGAGGCCGAGGTGACGCCTCCGGCGGCGCCGCAGGCGGCCATGCCGGCGCGGTCCGACAGATCGGATCCCGCCGATATCGCCGACCGCATCCGGCATCTCGGCGAGCTGCACGACGCGGGGCTGCTGACGGACGACGAGTTCTCGGACAAGAAGGCGGAACTCCTCGCCGAGCTGTGACCTCGCCGGTCGGGCGAAGGAAACGGTTCACTCGGCCGCCGTGCCGGTGCGCCGACGGGAACGGTGCGCCTTGCCTCGCGCCCGGAAGCCGTACATCCCACACATCCCGTGCTGGGGGCGCCCCCTCCCCACCACGTACCGGGGTAGGGGGACACAGCGGTACCCAGGGGTGACGTCGACGCTTCGCCGACGCCATACGCTGGGCGCGCCATGGCCAACACACCGTCACCGGACCAGGACCCGCCTCCAACGCGGGCCCCTTCACCGGACCAGGACCCGCCCCCCGCGCGGGCCCCTTCACCCGATCGGGACGCGCCACCCGGACAGGACGCGCCACCCGGACAGGACACGTCCCCCGACCATGGCGCGTCATCCGATCAGGACGCGTCGCCCCCTCACGAGGCGCCACCCGGACAGCCGCCGCCCCGTGCCGGGGGCTGGCGCGGGGTCGTCGGGGATGCCGTCGGGCGCGGGGCGCGGGCGCTGGGGGCCGCGCTCACCACGCCCTCACGGTCCACCGAGCCCCTTCTCGCGCACGCCCCGCGCCGCTGGATGCGCTCCCTCCCGTACGTGCTCGCGTTCGGCTTCGTCGCCACCCTGATCCCCGTCACCGCGCAGGTGCTGTCCAACGACTACGGGGTCAACGGCGCCGTCTCGGGCGCGCTCGCCGTCATGCAGTCCGCTCCGCTGCTGCTGGCCGTGACGCGGCCGTTGGCGGCCTGGTGGATCGTCATCGTGGGCGACACCCTCGGCGCCCTCGCGCTGCTGGGCGCCCCCACCGAACCGGTGCGCCCCTGGCCGTGGACGGCCATGGTGATCGTCGGGTACCTCGTGCTGTGTCTCGCGCTGGCGCTGCGCGAGCGGCGCAGGACGGTCGTCGCCGTCTGGTGCGTGACCGTCGCGCTCTCGCTCGCGCTCGGCTTCATCGGGCAGGACCGCAGCGAGGGCACGAACGTGCTGCTGATCGTGCTGAGCGGGACCGTGCTGCTCCTCGGCACGGCGGTGCGCGAGCGCGCCGACGTGCAGCGGAAGCTGGCCGAGCAGGAGACGATCAGCGAGGCCGAACGCTCGCGCCGCACGCTGCTGGAGGAGCGCACGCGCATCGCCCGTGAGCTGCACGACGTGGTGGCCCACCACATGTCCGTGATCACGGTCCAGGCGGACAGCGCGCCCTACCGGCTCCAGGGCCTTCCGCCCGAGGCCGCGCAGGAGTTCGGGTCGATCGCCGTCACTGCGCGCGAGTCCCTTGCCGAGATGCGCCGCCTCCTCGGGGTGCTGCGCAGCGAGGAGACGAAGGGCGAGCGGGCCCCTCAGCCGGGGCTGGACCGGCTGGAGCAGCTTGTGGAGGCGACGGTACGGGCCGGGGTGCCCACGGAGCTGTCGGTGGAGGGCGAGGTGGACGGGCTGCCGCAGGCCGTGCAGTTGTCCGCTTACCGCATCGTGCAGGAGGCCCTTGCCAACGTCGTACGGCACGCGCCTGGCGCCCGTACCACCGTGTCCGTCACCGCGCCCGCCGCCTCCGCGAAGAAGAAGGCCGTGCTCAAGGGGCTGACCGTGCTCGTCGTCAACGGGCCCTCCCCCGCGCCCGACGGGCCCCCGCTGGAAACATCGGGCACCGGACACGGGCTGATCGGCATGCGCGAGCGCGTACGTCTCGTCGGCGGCACCCTGGACACCGGACCGCTGCCCGACGGCGGCTTCCGGGTCGCCGCCACACTGCCCCCCAAGGGGAAGGACTCCGAGCCCTCATGACCGCCGACGTCACCCGAGTGATCATCGTCGACGACCAGGCCATGGTGCGGGCCGGGTTCGCCGCGCTGCTGGCCGCGCAGGCCGACATCGACGTGGTGGGCGAGGCCCCGGACGGGGCGGAGGGCGTCGAGCTGAGCCGTCGCGCACACCCCGACGTCGTGCTCATGGACGTGCGGATGCCGCGCATGAACGGGCTGGAGGCGGCCCGCGAACTGCTGGAGCCCGCGCCGGGCGTCACCCACAGGCCGAAGGTGCTGATGCTGACGACGTTCGACGTCGACGACTACGTCTACGAGGCGCTGCGCGCCGGTGCCAGCGGCTTCCTGCTCAAGGACGCGCCGCCCGCCGACCTGATCTCGGCGGTACGGGTCGTCGCCGGGGGCGAGGCCCTTCTCGCGCCCTCGGTCACGCGCCGCCTCATCGCCGACTTCGCCCGTCAGCGCCCCGTGCCCCGCGAGCGGCGCTCCCTCCAGTTGAACGGTCTCACCGAGCGCGAGACGGAGGTGCTGCAACTCATCGCGCGCGGGCAGTCGAACGGCGAGATCGCCGGTTCGCTCGTGCTGGCCGAGCAGACGGTCAAGACCCATGTGTCCCGCATCCTGACGAAGCTCGGGCTGCGGGACAGGGCGCAGGCCGTGATCTTCGCGTACGAGTCCGGGCTCGTGGCGCCCGGCGAGGGCTGAGCGCGCTCTTGAGGGCCGGTCGGCTTCGGGGCCGACCGGCCGCTGCTTCGGTTGTCGGGTGATGGTTCGTGCTCACAGCCTCACGTGGGTGAGGAAAGTGGTGCGGCCGGGGCAGGTGGTGTGGGGGAGGTAGAGCGCGTGGAGTGGCGCGTGGAGGGAGGGTTCGAGGGCGAGGACGTGCGCTTTGCCGCCCGCCGCGGGGCCCGGTGGTGTGGTGACGAAGGCGATGTGACGGGTGCCGATGACGGCGGTGACTGGCGGTGTGCCTTGGCGGGCGGTGCGTTCGGTGTCCGGTTCGAAACCCGCGTTGCGGCAGTGGTCGATGAGGAGGTCGGTGTAGCCGGAGCGGCCGGGGGCGCCCCAGACCAGGAAGGACTCGTGGGCGAGTTCGGGCAGTGCCACGGATGTGCGGGCGGCCAGGGGGTGATCGGAGGCGACGGCGATGTGCAGACGCTGGTGGCCGAGGGTGGTACGGGTCAGACCGTGGGCCGGCGTCATTCCGCGGCACAGGCCGATGTCGAGGTCGCCGGCGAGGAGGGCGGCGGTCAGCTCGGAGGGGTAGCGCTGGTGGATCTCGGGGGTGATGTCGGGGTGGGTGTCGGTCACCGGGGCGAGCAGGGTGACGAGTTCGTCGCCGGTGACGGCGGGGGTGTAGCCGATGCGGAGCGTCTGGGTCTCGCCCCGTCCGATGCGCCGGGCGCGATGCAGGGCGGCGCGGGTCATACCGTTGAGGACGCGGGCGTCCTCAAGCAGGGCAGCTCCGGCGGGCAGCACGGTGACGCCGGTGCTGCCGCGCTCCAGCAGCGCCACGCCGACTTCGCGTTCGAGGACCCGGATGGAGGTGGACAGGGCCTGCTGGGACAGGTGGAGGCGGGCGGCGGCGCGGGTGAGGCTGCCTTCCTCGGCGACGGCGATCAGATGGTCGAGTTTGTTCAGGTCCAGTCTCACCTCAACGCCTCTCGGCTCGATGACGGACGGTGAAGAGGCCAGCTGCCGGCGCGGCGAAGACCACGTAGTGGCCATATCCCCCGGCATCCCCCGGCATCCCCCGGCCAAGGCGGTGCGCAGCGTGGTCAGTCCCACGTCGCTTCCGGTGAAGCAGATCCACCACAGGCCGAAGACGAGCAGCAGGCCGCCGACCGCGATCAGGGGGACCGGGGCGGACAGGCCGCGACCGGCGGCCTGGATGGCATCGGTGTCGTACTGTACGCATGCCCCCGGTACCGCCGGCATGGCTCGCCCACCGGCCGTGAACTGGGC
>NZ_JBSHAO010000055.1:0-30263 GCF_053611545.1 Streptomyces sp. NPDC054796
GCGCGGTGGCTCCCGGGGCCCCCCGGGCCCCCCGGGATCCGCGGGCTCGCCGGGCACCTCGGACGCCCGGGGTGCGCGCCCGGCCGCGGGGGCGCGGCGAGGCGGTCTGACGGCGCCGCCGCCGGGCGCCCGCACGGCGCACACGGGCCCCGCGCCCGCCGCAGGCGCCGCCCGGCCCCGCGCCCCGCCACCCGCCTTTCACGTTCCGGCACGGGCACGGCGCACGCCCGTGCCGGAAGCGGAAGCGGGAGCCGCCACAATGGGGTCCATGACCGAAAGCCCCGCAGCCATCCTCGCTGACCCGCATCTGCGCTCCTCGCCCCGGACCGAGGCGTCCGCCGCTTCCGACGGGCCGCGCGACATCGTGATCCTCGGGTCGACCGGATCGATCGGCACCCAGGCCGTCGACGTGGTGCTGAGCAACCCCGGCCGCTTCCGGGTCACCGGACTCTCCGCCGCGGGCGGACGCGTCGAGCTGCTGGCCGGGCAGGCGCACCGGCTCCAGGTGCGCACCGTCGCCGTCGCCCGCGAGGACAAGGCGGCGGCACTGCGGGAGGCGCTGCGTGCCGAGTACGGTCCGGGCGAGCCCGTCCCGCACGTGCTGGCGGGCCCGGACGCGGCGACCGAGCTGGCGTCGAGCGAGTGCCACACCGTGCTGAACGGCATCACCGGATCGATCGGGCTCGCGCCCACGCTCGCCGCGCTGAAGGCGGGCCGGATGCTGGCGCTGGCCAACAAGGAGTCGCTGATCGTCGGCGGCCCGCTGGTCAAGGCGCTCGCACGGCCAGGGCAGATCGTCCCCGTCGACTCCGAGCACTCGGCGCTGTTCCAGGCGCTGATGGGCGGCACGCGCCGCGAGGTACGCAAGCTCCTCGTCACCGCCTCTGGCGGCCCCTTCCGCGGCCGTACCCGCGAGCAGCTCGCCGACGTCACCCCGCAGGACGCGCTGGCCCACCCCACCTGGGACATGGGCCCGGTCATCACGGTCAACTCGGCGACGCTCGTCAACAAGGGCCTGGAGGTCATCGAGGCCCACCTCCTCTACGACGTGCCCTTCGAGCGCATCCAGGTCGTGGTGCATCCCCAGTCGGCCGTCCACTCGATGGTGGAATTCACCGACGGCTCCACCCTCGCCCAGTGCGGTCCCCCCGACATGCGGCTGCCGATCGCGCTGGGCATCGGCTGGCCCGAGCGGGTGCCGGACGCGGGCCCGGTCTTCGACTGGTCGAGGGCCATGTCCTGGGACTTCTTCCCGCTGGACGAGGAGGCGTTCCCCTCCGTGCCGCTGGCCGCCCGCGTGGGCACCCTGGGCGGCACGGCGCCCGCCGTCTTCAACGCGGCGAACGAGGAGTGCGTCGACGCGTTTCTCGCGGGGCGGCTGCCGTTCACAGGCATCGTGGATACGGTGGCCGCTGTGGTCGAGGAGGGGCTGTCGTCCGGGGCTGTGCTCACGGACGACGGCGCGGCGGAGCGGAGCGGAGCCGGGGGAACCGGTCTCACCCTCGCCGATGTCCTCGACGCTGAGACCTGGGCGCGCGCCCGCGCCCGCGAACTGGCGGTATCGGCAGCGGAGGCCCGCGCATGACGACCTTCATGACCATCCTCGGCATAGTCGTCTTTGTCGTGGGTCTGCTCTTCTCCATCGCCTGGCACGAGCTGGGGCACCTCTCCACCGCGAAGATGTTCGGCATCCGCGTCCCGCAGTACATGGTGGGCTTTGGACCCACGATTTTCTCCCGGCGCAAGGGCGACACCGAGTACGGCATCAAGGCGGTGCCGCTCGGCGGCTACATCCGCATGATCGGGATGTTCCCGCCCGGCGACGACGGCGCCCTGCGCAAGCGGTCCACCTCGCCGTTCCGCGGCATGATCGAGGACGCGCGCGCCGCCGCCTTCGAGGAGCTCCAGCCGGGGGACGAGAAGCGGCTCTTCTACACGCGCTCCCCGTGGAAGCGTGTGATCGTGATGTTCGCCGGGCCGTTCATGAACCTGATCCTGGCCGTGGTCATCTTCCTCGGCGTGCTGATGTCCTTCGGCGTCAACACCCAGACCACCAGCGTCTCCACCGTCTCCGAGTGCGTGATCCCGGCCTCGTCGCAGTCCGACAAGTGCACCTCGGGCGCCAAGGACTCCCCGGCCAAGGCGGCGGGCCTCAAGCCCGGCGACAAGATCGTGGCCTTCGACGGCAAGCCCGTCTCCGAGTGGGACGACCTCCAGGGCCGCATCCGCGACACCACGGGCCCCGCGAGCATCACCGTCGAGCGGGACGGCGCGCGCCGCACCCTGCACGCCGACCTGATCGAGAACAAGGTCGCCAAGTCCGACGGGAACGGCGGCTACGTCCCGGACGAGTACGTGAGCGCGGGCTTCCTGGGCTTCACCCCGGCGAGCGGCGTCGTGCAGCAGTCGTTCCCGCAGGCCGCCGACCGGATGGGCGAGATGATGGCCTCCGGCGTCGAGGCCCTGATAGCGCTGCCGTCCAAGATCCCGGACCTGTGGAACGCGGCCTTCGACGGTGCCGAGCGCAAGCAGGACTCGCCGATGGGCGTCGTCGGCGCGGCCAGGGTGGGCGGCGAGGTCTTCTCGCTGGACATCCCGCCGTCGCAGCGGGTCGCGACCATGCTCTTCCTGGTCGCGGGCTTCAACCTCTCGCTGTTCCTGTTCAACATGCTGCCCCTGCTGCCGCTGGACGGCGGGCACATCGCGGGCGCCCTGTGGGAGTCGGTCAGGAGGGCCTTCGCGAAGGTCTTCCGCCGCCCCGACCCGGGTCCCTTCGACGTGGCGCGGCTGATGCCCGTGGCCTACGTGGTCGCCGGGGTCTTCATCTGCTTCACCCTGCTCGTGCTGGTGGCCGACGTGGTGAACCCGGTCAAGCTGGCCGGTTAGCGGACGAGCACGCGGCCCGGAGGGCGCGCGGAGGCTCCCGGGACCACCGGGGGCCCCGCGCCCCTCCGGGCGGTTCCGGACGGGGGCCGCACACCGGTCCCGGAGTGTGACGGGACACACCGGGGGGCGTTCCAGGGCTCCTGGACACCGTGGGGAACGCGTTCACCTCGGTCGATGGCGGGGCACTTTGTGGCCAGCAGATAGCATTTCCGTACTTTCGTCGTAATTTCTTGTCGCGATGTGCTCGGCGGCCCGGCGGTGCCGTAATCTCGGGAGCCGGAGCCCGTCGATCTCGGGACCTTGATCCACACGTTGGGGTTGCTCGCCAGATGACAGCGATTTCACTCGGAATGCCGGACGTACCGACCAAGCTCGCCGACCGCCGTGTCAGCCGGAAGATCCAGGTCGGCCCGGTCGCCGTGGGCGGCGACGCCCCTGTGTCGGTGCAGTCGATGACGACGACGCGCACCGCGGACATCGGCGCCACGCTCCAGCAGATCGCCGAGCTGACGGCCTCCGGCTGCCAGATCGTGCGCGTCGCCTGCCCGACGCAGGACGACGCCGACGCGCTCGCCACCATCGCCAGGAAGTCCCAGATCCCGGTGATCGCGGACATCCACTTCCAGCCCAAGTACGTCTTCGCCGCCATCGACGCGGGCTGCGCCGCCGTGCGCGTCAACCCCGGCAACATCAAGCAGTTCGACGACAAGGTCAAAGAGATCGCCGACGCGGCCTCCGCCGCCGGTACCCCCATCCGCATCGGCGTCAACGCGGGCTCGCTCGACAAGCGGCTGCTCCAGAAGTACGGCAAGGCCACCCCCGAGGCCCTCGTCGAGTCGGCGCTGTGGGAGTGCTCGCTCTTCGAGGAGCACGGCTTCCGCGACATCAAGATCTCGGTCAAGCACAACGACCCCGTCGTGATGGTCAACGCCTACCGCCAGCTCGCGGCCCAGTGCGACTACCCGCTGCACCTCGGCGTCACCGAGGCCGGGCCCGCCTTCCAGGGCACCATCAAGTCCGCCGTCGCCTTCGGCGCGCTGCTGAGCGAGGGCATCGGCGACACCATCCGCGTCTCGCTGTCCGCGCCGCCCGCCGAGGAGATCAAGGTCGGCATCTCCATCCTGGAGTCACTGAACCTGCGCCAGCGCCGCCTGGAGATCGTCTCCTGCCCCTCCTGCGGCCGTGCCCAGGTGGACGTCTACAAGCTGGCCGAAGAGGTCACCGCCGGGCTCGACGGCATGGAGGTCCCGCTGCGCGTCGCCGTCATGGGCTGCGTCGTCAACGGCCCCGGCGAGGCCCGCGAGGCCGATCTCGGCGTCGCCTCCGGCAACGGCAAGGGCCAGATCTTCGTCAAGGGCGAGGTCATCAAGACCGTGCCCGAGTCGAAGATCGTGGAGACGCTCATCGACGAGGCGATGAAGATCGCCGAGCAGATGGAGAAGGACGGCGTCATGTCCGGCGAGCCCCAGGTCTCCGTCGCGGGCTGACCCCCCCCTACGCGGCAGAAAGCCCCGCACCACGACCGGTGCGGGGCTTCCCGCTGTACGGGGACGGACGCGGGCCGGATCGGGCCGGGACCCGGGCCGTCGCCGTCAGCGGACCGCTCAGCGCCGCCGTCACCTGCCGCGGCGAGGGCAGCGGAGAGGGTGGCCGCAGACGTGGTGCGTGCTCGAACCAGGTGAACCGGGACGAGGGGAGATACAGTGCCAAGAGCTGTTCCCCGGCCTCCCAGGCCCGTATCGGTGAGGCAAGACGACACGTGCTGACCACCACCTCCACCAGAGTCGTCGACCCAGGCGAGCTGGACGACGCCCTCGCGGTGCTGCGCCGCGAGCCCGTCAACAACGCCTTCGTGGCCGCCCGCGTCAACATCTCGGGGCTCGATCCCTGGCGCCTCGGCGGCGAGATGTGGGGCTGGTACCACCGGGGCAGACTGGAGTCCCTGTGCTACGCGGGGGCCAACCTCGTCCCCCTCTGCGCGGGCCCCGAGGCCGTGCGCGCCTTCGCCGAGCGGGCCCGGCGGCAGGGGCGCCGCTGCTCCTCCATCGTCGGCCCGGCCGGGCCGACGGCTGCGCTGTGGTCGTATCTCGAACCGCACTGGGGCCCGGCCCGCGACGTGCGCGGCAACCAGCCCCTGATGGTCACCGACTCCATGCCGTCCGACGTGCGGCCCGACCCCCTGGTGCGCCGGGTGCGCAAGGACGAGATGGACCTGGTGATGCCCGCGTGCGTCGCCATGTTCACCGAGGAGGTCGGCGTCTCGCCCCTCGCCGGGGACGGCGGGCTCATCTACCAGGCGCGGGTGGCCGAACTCGTCGGCTCGGGGCGTTCCTTCGCACGAGTGGAGAACGGCCAGGTCGTCTTCAAGGCCGAGATCGGCGCGGCCACCCCGTACGCCTGCCAGATCCAGGGCGTGTGGGTCGCCCCCGAGCGGCGCGGCGAGGGACTCTCGGTGACCGGCATGGCAGCGGTCCTGCGCTACGCGCTCCAGGACGTGGCACCCCTCGCGAGCCTCTACGTCAACGACTTCAACAAACCGGCCCGTGCCGCCTACCACCGGGTGGGCTTCCAGGAGGTCGGGGCCTTCATGAGCGTCCTGTTCTGACGGCGGTCCTAGTAGCCTCCCGGGCATGCTGCATTCCGCCGGGGGCCAGCCCCAGGACCCCCGAGAGACGGCCGTCGGCCCGCTCGACCTCGCCGCACGCGTGGACGACGCGCTCGCCGTGCAGGCCGTCGCCTTCGGGCTCACCGACGACGAGGTCGGCGTGCGCCGCCACATCGTGCTGCGGCACCTGGCCTCGCCCGGCGCGCGCGCCCTGGGCGCGACCACCCCTGAGGGGCGGCTCGTCGGCTTCGTGTACGGCATGCCCAACGACAGGACGCAGTGGTGGTCCACCGTCGTCCACCCCTACCTGCGCCAGAACGGGCTCGAGCTCTGGCTCGGCGACGCGTTCGTGATCACGGAGCTGCACGTCCACCCCCTCTACCAGAACCGGGGCATCGGCCGACGGCTGATCACCGAGCTCACCGACGCCGCCGCCGAACCGCGCTCCCTCCTCTCCGCGATCGACACCGACAGCCCGGCCCGCGCCCTCTACCACCGGCTCGGCTACCGCGACCTGGCCCGCCAGGTGCTCTTCCCGAGCGCGCCGAGCCCGTACGCCGTGATGGGGGCACCGCTCCCACTGCTGCGCCCGCACACCTGAACCGCGTCCACCCTGCCCGCCGCGTCCCCGGAAGCCTCCCCGGCCCGTGAACCCATTTCCGTGCCGTGCCCGGGGCCCGATAGGCTCCTTGCCTACCACTGAAGCCGTCGCCGGTATCCCACCGATATCCATCGCCGGTTCACGCCACGCACTTCGAACGGTCCGAGCAGGAGAACCCCATGGCAGCCCGAGTCCAGCGCATGTCCCGGTCGATGCTGAAGACGCTGCGCGACGACCCGGCCGACGCCGAGACGCTCAGCCACAAACTGCTCGTGCGCGCGGGCTACGTACGCCGCACCGCAGCGGGCATCTGGACCTGGCTCCCGCTGGGCAAGCAGGTGCTGGAGAACGTCACGCGCGTCGTCCGCGAGGAGATGGACGCCATCGGCGGCCAGGAGGTGCTGCTCCCGGCACTGCTGCCGAAGGAGCCCTACGAGGTCTCCGGGCGCTACGAGGAGTACGGCGATCTGCTCTTCCGGCTCAAGGACCGCAAGGGCGGCGAGTATCTGCTCGGCCCCACCCACGAGGAGATCTTCACCCAGGTCGTCAAGGACCAGTGCACGTCCTACAAGGACCTGCCGGTGATCATCTACCAGATCCAGACCAAGTACAGGGACGAGGCCCGCCCCCGCTCCGGCATCCTGCGCGGGCGCGAGTTCACGATGAAGGACTCGTACTCCTTCGACGTCTCCGACGAGGCACTCGCCGAGTCCTACGCGCTGCACCGCCAGGCGTACCAGCGCATCTTCGAACGCCTCGGCCTTGACTACCGCATCGTCTCCGCGATCTCCGGCGCCATGGGCGGCTCGGCCTCCGAGGAGTTCCTGGCCCCGGCAGCGGCGGGCGAGGACACCTACGCGCAGTGCCCCGCCTGCGGCTACGCGGCCAACACGGAGGCCGTCTCCGTCGCCGTCCAGCCCCGCACCGCCGAGGGCCACCCCGCCGTGGAGGTGCTGGACACCCCG
The DNA here is from genome assembly GCF_053611545.1 of Streptomyces sp. NPDC054796. NCBI lineage: Bacteria > Bacillati > Actinomycetota > Actinomycetes > Kitasatosporales > Streptomycetaceae > Streptomyces > Streptomyces sp. NPDC054796. The sequence continues at coordinate 7,058 of NZ_JBSHAO010000055.1, forward strand.
GACACCCCCACCATCGAGACCCTCGCCGCGCACCTGGACGTCCCCGCCTCGGCGACGCTCAAGAACCTGCTGGTGAAGGTCGACGGCGAGATCACCGCCGTGGGCGTGCCAGGCGACCGCGAGGTCGACCTCGGCAAGCTCGCCGAGCAGCTCGCGCCCGCCACGGTCGAGCTGGTCACCGCCGACGACTTCACCGACCGCCCCGACCTCGTACGCGGCTACGTCGGCCCGCAGGGCGGCCTCGCCGGCAAGGCGTTCCGCTACCTCGCCGACCCGCGCGTAGCGCCCGGCACCGCCTGGGTCACCGGCGCGAACCAGGAGGGCAAGCACGCCCGCAACGTGGTCGTCGGCCGGGACTTCGAGGTCGACGACTACCTCGACGTCGTGGTCGTCGAGCCCGGCGACCCCTGCCCCCGCTGCGGCGCGGGCATCGAGCTGGACCGCGCGATCGAGATCGGCCACATCTTCCAGCTCGGGCGCAAGTACGCGGACGCCTTCGAGCTGGACGTCCTCGGCCAGGACGGCAAGCCCGTGCGCGTCACGATGGGCTCCTACGGCATCGGCGTATCCCGAGCCGTGGCCGCGCTCGCCGAGCAGACCGCCGACGACCAGGGCCTGTGCTGGCCCCGCGAGATCGCTCCCGCCGACGTCCACATCGTCGCCGCGGGCAAGGCGGCGCAGACCGAGGCCGCGCTGGAGATCGCGGAGCGGCTCGGGGAGGCGGGGGTGCGGGTGCTGGTGGACGACCGTGCGGGGGTGTCGCCCGGCGTCAAGTTCACCGACGCCGAGCTGATCGGGGTGCCCACGATTCTCGTCGCGGGGCGCGGGGTGAAGGACGGGCTCGTCGAGCTGAAGGACCGCCGCACGGGCACCCGCGAGGACCTCCCCATCCCCGACGCGGTGGCTCGCCTCACCCCAGCCTGACGCTCCCTTCGCGGGGTGCGGAAGGAAACGGGGGGTCACCCCTTCACGGGTTGCACCCCTTCACGGCGTACGCGGTGAAGCCCACACGGGGTGCCCGGCCTCACAGGGGTGCGCCTGCTGTGGGTGCCCCTTGGGGGTTCGTTCGCGTGGTGCGGGCCGGTGGCACGGGTTGTGCCCACCCGTCCCGCCTTGCGGGACGATTGCCCACAACATTTGCGGTGCTGTCGCCTGCGGTGCGGGTCGGGTGCGGGTGGGTGGCTTCGGCGCGGCGTGTGGTCCCGGTTGTTCGCGGCTGGCGCCGCGTGATTCTTGGTGCCTGCCGGTGGCCGTGTGGGGTGTGTGGGTGGGGGGTGTCCGGTGCCGCGCCGGGGTGTCTCCTCGGCGTGAAGCTTTCGTCGTCGCCTCTCGGCCGGTGACTTTCTCGACCTGCGGGGACACCCCACCACGTCCCCGTCCCGCCGGTGGCCCACTGCCACTCCGGGTCGGCTGACGCCCACCCCCCTTCGCGGGGTGCGACTGCCCCCTTGGCGTGCGGCGGGCCGGTGGGTGGGCACAACGGTTGGAGCGGGCCGTTAGTTGGCCACCGGGTGGGAGGTGGTGTGGCGGGGTGTCCCCGCAGGGCAGCGAGTCACCGGGCGGAGAGCCGAGGACGATGCGGTTTCGCCCGAGGAGACGCCCCGGCGCGGCGCCGACCCCCACCACACAGGCACCCCATATCCACGGTCCGAGCCATGAATCACGCGGCGCCAGCCGCGTCGCACCGTCACCACACGCCGCGCCGAAGCCACCGACCCGCACCCGACCACAGCGCCCTGCCGGGCGACGGCACCCTGGACAGGGGTACAAAAATTGGCGCGGGACCCTGCGGTGCCCACCGCACCGGCGAACCGTCCCGCGCAACACCCCCGACAAGGGGCGAGGAAACGGGAACCCCCACTTAGAGCCAGCTGGCGAATTCCAGGAGGAGTTCGGCGTCCTCGCGGGCGCCGCCCGCCGCGTGGCGGACCCCGGATTCGACGGCCCGGTACAGCGTCCACCCCCGCAACCGCTCGCGGTCGACGTCGAGCGAGTCCGCGAGCTTGTTGATACGGCGCCGCGTCGCCGCCCCCGCGCCGGGCGACGCGACCAGATCGTGGAGCCGGTCCCGCACGAGCCGCGCCAGGTCGTAAGCCCGCTCACCCACCAGCGGCTCGGGCCCCACCGCCAGCCACGGCGCCCGCTCAGCGTCCGCACCGAGCACCGAGCCCTGCCGGAAGTCGCCGTGCAGCAGCACATGTTCGGGCGGCGCCTCCAGAAGCGAGGCGCGCAGCTCCAGCGCCTCGTCCACCAGTGGCGCGGCCTCCCCGGGCGCGCACTCGCGCAGGAACGCGACCTCGGCCTCCGTGTGCTCGGCGACGGTCTCCAGCGCGACCCCGGACGCAGGCGAGGACGAAGGCGACGGCTCGACCCACAGCCGCCGCACCGCGGACACCGCCTCCAGCATGGCCTTCGCCTCGGGCAGCGACCGCAACGAGACCTCACCGTGCAGCCGCTCCAGCAGCAGCGCCCCGTCCTCCGGCGCCGCCCCCAGCACCCGTACAGCCCCCCAGCCGTTCCAGCGCTCCAGTGCGGCCGTCTCACGCTCCGTACGCTCGCGCGGCGAGACGGCGTCGGGGGCGAGGAGTTTGAGCGCCGCGGGCGTGCCGTCGGACCGTCGGACCAGCGCGACGAGGCTGCTGCGTCCGCCGGGCGAGACCACCCGCTCGGCCGTCAGCTCCCAGCGCTCCAGCGTCCGCTCCAGCAGCCCCGGCAGCGCGCCGAGCCAGTCGTCGGCGTCGCGCGCGACGTGCTCACCGGCGCGGTTCCCCAGGAAGGCCAGGGAGCGCACCAGCCGCTGCGGAGGTTCGTGGGGCGAAGCGGAAGCCATTCGGTCGAGGGAACCTTTCCGAACGGAGGGGCGGGGCGGAGACAGGGGCGGGGACGGGGACGGTCGGAAGGGGGTCAGAAGGAGTTCGGCCGCGTCCCGGGCGACCCCGACCCGCTGGGCGCCGGGGACTCGGAACCGGCGCGTTCGGTGAGCCCAGGGAAGGCTACGCCGCTTCCCTTCCACCGCACCGACCGGACCACCGCCTCCCGCAGCGCCCCGGCCGCGTCGCGCCGCCGCGCACCCTCGCTCGCGCCGACGAGATCGGCGTACACCCCCGCCATCCGGTCCTCCAGCTCGGCGGCGAGCCGCGCCGCCGCGGCGCCGTCGGGCACGGCGAAGGGCAGCGAGTAGGCGGCGGCAGCGGGCTCGGGCTCGCCGCCGAGGTCGCGTACGGCGCGGCGCAGCGTGTCCCGGCGGGCGCGGTGCGCGTCGTACGCCTCGCGCGCCTCGTCCCTGCGGTCGTCGCCGATCCGGCCGCCGACGACTCCGTAGCCGTAGACGGCGGCGTGCTCGGCGGCCAGCGCGGCCCGTACGGCGTCCAGCTCCTTCATGCGCCCCTGTCCTTCCCGTCGTCCTCTCCGCCGCCGCTGTCCCCGCCGCCGCGCGGCTCGCCCTCGGCAAGGAGGTACGCGGCTGCCGCGCCCGCCGCCGCGAGGGAGGCCAGCAGCCGGGCCAGCGCGGGCGGCGCGTCCATGAGCGCCTTGGTCCGCGCGTCCGCCGTGCGCCGCTCCGCTTCGGCCAGCGCCGTGAGCGCCTGCTTCGCGTCGGAGGGGACGGCCGACCTGTTCGTACGGGAGGCGCGTGCCGCGTCCTTGCCGCCCAGTACCTCGGTGTGCCGCGCTGTCTGGGCGCGCAGCGGGCGCAGCAGCCCCGCGAGGCCGGCGTGGGCCGCCGCCGTCCCGTCGTAGCGGGCCAGCAGCGCCTGGCTCTCGCGGGTGGCATGCGCGCGCAGCCGCCGCGCCGCCGCGTCGTCGGCGCGTCCCGAGTCGTCGCTGCCGTCGTCGTCGCCCGAGCACCCGGCGACGAGGCCGAGGGCCCCGCCCGCGCCCAGCGCCCCGGCCAGCAGCGACCTGCGGCGGGGTCCCGCGGTGACCGGTGACGGTGTGAGCGGCATGGGCACTCCTGAACTCGGGCATCGCATCGCCAGGGCGTCGGCGGCCGGACGACGGATCGTGGCGTGGCGGTGATCACCGCCACGTGAGCGTACCCGTGCGGGTTTCCGCTCCCGGACGGGCCACCCCGCGGCGCACGACGCATACCCGGACGCCGCACACATCCACCGCACATCGCCCGTCTGGTCGGCGTGGTCCGCCGCAGACGATAGGCTGGGTCCGACACGCCGTACCCAACGAGGTCCCCCTACAACAGCACACGCGGCCGAGGAGTCACCCGGATGAGCACCACCCAGAGCGAGAGGCTGCGCGGACTGCTGGAACCGCTTGTCAGCGAGAAGGGGCTGGATCTCGAAGAGATCGACGTGACCCCCGCGGGAAAGCGCCGTGTCCTGCGCGTGGTCGTCGATTCGGACGACGGAGTGCAGCTCGACACCTGCGCGGAGCTGAGCCGCGCGCTCTCCGAGCTGCTGGACGAGACGGACGCCATGGGTGGCTCGCCGTACGTGCTGGAAGTGACCTCGCCCGGCGCCGACCGCCCCCTCACGGAGCAGCGGCACTACCGCCGCGCCCTGGGCAGGCTGATCAAGGCGCACCTCACCGAGGAGGCCGGGGGCGGCGAGCTGACAGCGCGTATCACCGGTCTGGACGACGAGGGTCTTGACCTTGAGGTCCCGGGTGTCAAGGGACGGAAGCCCACGCGGCGCCGCCTCGCCTTCGGCGAGATCGCCAAGGCGCGCGTGGAGATCGAGTTCAACCGCAAGGCCGCCGAGCACGCTGAGCACGCTGAGAAGGCGCCGGACGAGTCCGCGGCCGATGACGACGACGAGAGCAAGGAGGAGGCGTAACCGTGGACATCGACATGAGTGCCCTGCGCGGGCTGGTGAGGGAGAAGGAGATCTCCCTCGATCTGCTGGTCGAGGCGATTGAGTCGGCCCTCCTCATCGCGTACCACCGCACCGAGGGCAGCCGCCGTGACGCGCGGGTGGAGCTGGACCGCAAGACCGGCCATGTGACGGTCTGGGCGAAGGAGGACGCGGGCGACCTGGAGGAGGGCGCCGAGCCGCGCGAGTTCGACGACACCCCGACCGGTTTCGGCCGTATCGCCGCGACGACCGCCAAGCAGGTGATCCTCCAGCGGCTGCGGGACGCCGAGGAGGAGGTCACCTTCGGCGAGTACCAGGGCCGCGAGGGCGACATCGTCGCGGGCATGGTGCAGCAGGGCAAGGACCCCAAGAGCGTGCTGGTGGACATCGGCAAGCTGGAGGCGATCCTCCCGCCGCAGGAGCAGGTGCCCGGCGAGGACTACACACACGGCACCCGCCTGCGTACCTACGTGGTCCGCGTGGCCAAGGGGGTGCGCGGCCCGTCGGTGACGCTCTCGCGGACCCACCCGAATCTGGTCAAGAAGCTGTTCGAGCTGGAGGTGCCGGAGATCGCCGACGGGTCGGTCGAGATCGCCGCCATCGCGCGCGAGGCCGGTCACCGTACGAAGATCGCGGTGCGCTCCACGCGCTCGGGTCTGAACGCCAAGGGCGCCTGCATCGGCCCGATGGGCGGCCGGGTCCGCAACGTGATGGCCGAGCTGCACGGCGAGAAGATCGACATCGTCGACTGGTCCGAGGACCCCGCTGACCTGGTCGCCAACGCCCTGTCACCGGCCCGCGTCAGCCAGGTCGAGATCGTGGACCTGGCCGCGAGGTCGGCCCGCGTGACCGTGCCCGATTACCAGCTTTCCCTGGCCATCGGCAAGGAGGGGCAGAACGCCCGCCTGGCCGCCCGGCTGACCGGTTGGCGCATCGACATCCGTCCCGACACGGCCGACGCCGCCTCCCCCGAGGCCGGTCAGGCCCACGGTCGCGCCGCGGAACAGGGCTGAAACACACGTCACCGCCTTTACCCCCCAAGGGGATGGGTGGTGCGGGGAGGTAGACTTAACCAGTGTCTGGCCGGACGCGCGACCGAGTCTGCCCTGAGCGCACCTGTGTGGGCTGCCGGGAACGCTCGGACAAGCGCGATCTGCTGCGTGTGGTGTGGGTCGAGGGGCGCTGCGTCCCCGATCTTCGCGGTACGCTGCCCGGCCGGGGTGCTTATCTGCATCCCACACCGGTCTGCCTTGAGCAGGCCGTCCGCCGCCGGGCGTTCAACCGGGCCTTCCGGGGCCCGGGGCCGTTCGACACCGCGGAGCTGTTCCAGCGCGTGCGGCAGATCGAGCAGGAGACACCGTAAGACAGCCCGTACGGAATCCCCGTGCGGGAGAGGTACCTCGCGAGTCGGAAGTAGGTCGAGATTGCGATGAGCACTCGATGAGTACGCGATGAGTACGCCCATGCACAAGTAGCGAAGGTCCGGCGGACGATCCCCCGGGCCGTAAGGAGCGAAGTGGCTAAGGTCCGGGTATACGAGCTCGCCAAGGAGCTTGGAGTCGAGAGCAAGGTCGTCATGGCCAAGCTCCAAGAACTTGGGGAATTCGTCCGTTCGGCATCCTCGACCATCGAGGCGCCGGTAGTAAGGAAACTGACAGACGCCTTCGACTCGGGCAGTGGCGCCAACGGCGCCAAGAAGTCCGCAGCGAAGCCCGCGGCACCCAAGCCGGGTGCAGCCAAGCCCGCCGCACCCAAGCCGGGTGGCGGCGCGGCCCCCAAGCCGGGAGCGGCGGCCCCGAAGCCGGGCGCGCCCAAGCCGGGTGGCCCGAAGCCGGGCCCCGAGGCCCCGGCATCCAAGACCGAGACAGGCGCCGGTGACGAGTCCGGTGCCGAGGGCGGCGCCGGTGCGGCGGCCACCCCGGGTGACGCCGTCACCCCGGTGGCCCCGAAGCCGAACGCCCGCCCCGCGGGCCCGAAGCCGGGTCCCGCCAAGCCCGAGTTCACCGCGCCTCCGGCGCCCCCCGCGGCCCCCGAGGCCCCGCGCCCGGGTTCCCCGAGGCCGGGCCAGGGTCAGGGCCAGGGTCAGGGCCAGGGCCCCAAGCCGGGTGGCCAGGGCGCGCCGCGTCCCGGCCAGGGCGGCCAGGGTCAGGGCCAGGGCCAGGGCGGCCGTGGACAGGGTCCGAAGCCGGGTGGCCAGGGCCCCAAGCCCGGTGGCCGTCCCTCCGGCCCCCGTCCGGGCAACAACCCCTTCACGTCCGGCGGCTCCACCGGCATGGCGCGCCCCCAGGCGCCCCGTCCCGGCGGCGGCGCGCCGAAGCCGGGCCAGGGCCAGGGCGCTCCCAAGCCCGGTCCGGGCCAGGCGGGCCCCAGCGCCGGCGGCGGACCGCGTCCGCAGGCGCCGGGCGGCGGCCGTGCGACTCCGGGCAACATGCCCCGTCCGCAGGGCGGCGGCCAGGGCCAGGGCGGTCCCCGTCCCGGCGGCGGCGGTAACCGTCCGAACCCGGGCATGATGCCGCAGCGTCCCGCGGCGGGCCCGCGTCCGGGTCCGGGCCGTGGTGGCCCCGGTGGCGGCGCCGGCCGTCCCGGTGGCGGCGGCGGTGCGGGCCGTCCGGGTGGTGGCGGCGGCTTCGCAGGGCGTCCCGCTGGTCCCGGCGGCGGCGGTCGTCCCGGTGGCGGCGGTGGCGGCTTCGGTGGCGGCGGCGGCCGTCCGGGCGGCGGTGGCCGTCCCGGTTTCGCCGGTCGTCCCGGCGGCCCCGGTGGCCGTGGCGGCACACAGGGCGCGTTCGGCCGTCCCGGCGGTCCGGCCCGCCGTGGCCGCAAGTCGAAGCGGCAGAGGCGCCAGGAGTACGAGCAGATGCAGGCGCCGTCGGTCGGCGGCGTGATGCTTCCGCGCGGCAAGGGCGAGGTCGTCCGGCTGTCGCGCGGTGCCTCGCTCACCGACTTCGCGGAGAAGATCAACGCCAACCCGGCGTCGCTGGTCCAGGTCATGTTCAACCTGGGCGAGATGGTCACCGCCACCCAGTCGGTCTCGGACGAGACGCTGCACCTCCTCGGCGAGGAGATGAACTACGTCGTCCAGATCGTCAGCCCGGAGGAGGAGGACCGCGAGCTTCTCGAGTCCTTCGACATCGAGTTCGGTGAGGACGAGGGCGGCGAGCAGATGCTGGCCCCGCGTCCGCCGGTGGTGACCGTCATGGGTCACGTCGACCACGGTAAGACGCGACTGCTGGACGCGATCCGCAAGACGAACGTCATCGAGGGTGAGGCCGGCGGCATCACCCAGCACATCGGTGCCTACCAGGCCGGTACGACGGTCAACGATGAAGAGCGCAAGATCACCTTCATCGACACCCCCGGTCACGAGGCGTTCACCGCCATGCGTGCCCGCGGTGCCAAGTCGACCGACATCGCGATCCTCGTGGTGGCGGCCAACGACGGCGTCATGCCGCAGACCGTCGAGGCGCTGAACCACGCCAAGGCGGCCGAGGTGCCGATCGTGGTCGCGGTCAACAAGATCGACGTCGAGGGTGCCGACCCGACGAAGGTGCGCGGTCAGCTCACCGAGTACGGCCTGGTGGCCGAGGAGTACGGCGGCGACACCATGTTCGTCGACATCTCCGCGCGCCAGGGCACCAACATCGAGGAGCTGCTGGAGGCCGTGGTCCTCACCGCGGACGCCTCGCTCGACCTGCGGGCCAACCCCGACCAGGACGCGCAGGGCATCGCGATCGAGGCACACCTCGACCGCGGCCGCGGCGCCGTGGCCACCGTGCTGGTCCAGCGCGGCACGCTGCGGGTCGGCGACACCATGGTCGTGGGCGACGCCTACGGCAGGGTCCGCGCGATGCTCGACGACAAGGGCGAGAACATCAAGGAAGCGGGTCCCGCGACCCCCGTCCTGGTGCTGGGTCTCACCAACGTCCCGGGCGCGGGCGACAACTTCCTGGTGGTCGACGAGGACCGTACGGCCCGTCAGATCGCCGAGAAGCGCGCGGCCCGCGAGCGCAACGCGGCCTTCGCCAAGCGCACCCGCAGGGTCTCCCTGGAGGACCTGGACAAGGTGCTCAAGGCGGGCGAGGTGCAGCAGCTCAACCTCATCATCAAGGGCGACGCGTCCGGTTCGGTCGAGGCCCTGGAGTCCTCGCTGCTCCAGCTCGACGTCGGCGAAGAGGTGGACCTGCGCATCCTGCACCGCGGTGTGGGTGCGGTCACCGAGACCGACATCGACCTCGCGACGGGTTCCGACGCCATCGTCATCGGCTTCAACGTCCGCGCCGAGGGGCGTGCGACGCAGATGGCCGAGCGCGAGGGTGTGGACGTCCGCTACTACTCGGTGATCTACCAGGTCATCGAGGAGATCGAGGCGGCCCTCAAGGGCATGCTCAAGCCGGTGTACGAGGAGATCGAGCTGGGCACGGCGGAGATCCGCGAGGTCTTCCGCTCCTCCAAGCTCGGCAACATCGCGGGTGTCCTCATCCGCTCCGGCGAGGTCAAGCGGAACACCAAGGCCAGGCTGCTGCGCGACGGCAAGGTCGTCGCGGAGAACCTCAACATCGAGGGCCTGCGCCGCTTCAAGGACGACGTCACCGAGATCCGCGAAGGCTTCGAGGGCGGTATCAACCTCGGCAACTTCAACGACATCAAGATCGATGACGTCATCGCGACGTACGAGATGCGCGAGAAGCCGCGCGGCTGACACGCTGTGCGGCTGACACAGCGCGGCTGACACGGTTCCGGGGCCGGTCGGCGGAGCAGAAAACTCCGTCGATCGGCCCCGGCCGTTGCGCGTACGATCGCCGGGTGTATGTGGGGACTCTTTCCTTTGACCTGCTGCTGGGCGACGTACATTCGCTGAAGCAGAAGCGCTCCGTCGTCCGCCCGATCGTCGCCGAGCTGCACCGCAAGTACGCGGTGAGCGCGGCAGAGGTCGGGGAGCAGGATCTCTACCGGCGTTCCACGATTGGAGTGGCGTCGGTTTCCGGAGACGTGGAACACGTGAGGGACGTACTGGACCGGTGCGAGCGCCTGGTCGCCGCCCGGCCCGAGGTGGAGCTGCTGTCGGTGCGGCGGCGGTTCCACGGAGATGAAGACGAATAGCAAGGAGACGGACCAGTGGCCGACAACGCACGGGCCAAGAGGCTGGCGGACCTCATCCGTGAGGTGGTCGCGGAGAAGCTGCACCGGGGGATCAAGGACCCGCGGCTCGGCACGCATGTGACCGTCACGGACACCCGGGTCACCGGCGATCTCCGGGAAGCGACGGTCTTCTACACGGTCTACGGCGACGAGGAGGACCGCGCGGCGGCGGCGGCCGGTCTGGAGAGCGCCAAGGGCGTGCTCCGTTCCGCCGTGGGCGCGGCCGCGGGGGTCAAGCACACCCCCAGCCTCACCTTCGTGGCGGACGCGCTGCCCGAGAACGCCAAGACCATCGACGATCTGCTCGCCCGCGCCAAGGCTTCGGACGAGGAGGTCCGCAAGGCGTCCTCCGGCGCGGACTACGCGGGCGGCGCCGACCCGTACCGCAAGCCCGCCGAGGACGAAGAGACGGATGGCGCCGACGGTCCTGACGAGGCGACCGGTGTCGCGGGCTCGGCCAAGGACGCGAAGCAGCAGGACGGGGACGCCTGACCCGTGGCACGCAAGAAGGACAACGGACCCGGCGGGCTTGTCGTCGTCGACAAGCCCGCCGGTTTCACGTCGCACGACGTGGTCGCCAAGGTGCGGGGCATCGCCCGCACGCGCAGGGTCGGCCACGCCGGGACGCTGGACCCGATGGCGACGGGAGTGCTCGTCCTCGGAGTGGAGAAGGCGACCCGCCTGCTCGGGCACCTCGCGCTGACGGAGAAGGAGTACGTGGCGACGGTCCGGCTGGGCCAGTCCACGGTCACCGAGGACGCCGAGGGCGAGCTGACGGCCTCCGCGGGCGCGGCGGGGCTGTCCCGCGAGGCGATCGCCGAGGGCATCGCCAAGCTGACCGGCGACATCCAGCAGGTGCCGTCGAAGGTCAGCGCGGTGAAGGTCGACGGCAAGCGCTCGTACGCGCGGGTGCGCGAGGGCGAGGAGGTCGAGCTGCCGCCCCGCCCGGTGACCGTCTCCTCCTTCCAGGTGTACGACGTACGCGAGGAGACGGCAGAGGACGGCACGCCGGTGACCGATCTGCTGGTCTCCGTCGTCTGCTCCTCCGGCACCTATGTACGGGCGCTGGCCCGCGATCTGGGCGACGGGCTCGGCACGGGCGGCCATCTGACGGCGCTGCGGCGCACGCGGGTCGGCCCGTACAAGCTGGACCAGGCCCGCACGCTGGAGCGGTTGCAGGGCGAGGTGGACGGGGGCGGGACGCTGTCGCTGCTGCCGCTCGCCGAGGCCGCCGCCACCGCGTTCCCGCGCTGGGACGTGGACGAGGAGCAGGCCAGGCTGCTGGGCAACGGCGCACAGCTCAGGCTGCCCGCGCCCGTGGCGCGGCAGGGCGGGCCCATCGCGGTCTTCGGGCCCGAGGAGCGCTTCCTCGCCCTCGTGGAGGAGCACAAGGGCAGGGCCAAGAGCCTCGCCGTCTTCGTCTGAGCGGTTTGTGCGGTCCGAGAAGGATGGGCCGCGCGGTGTCGCTGTGGGGCGGGCGCCGTGCCCATGACCGGTGCCGCGCGGCATGCGGCGCGGCGCCGCCCCACAGTCCCCTCCTTGGTTCTTTTGTCTCTATATCCACTCGGAGACAGGGATTCACCCCATCAGGCAGGCGCTCGGAGTGAGTCGCGGGCGTGGACGGGGGCGCGTTCGCCGGTCGGCCTGTTCCCGCTGATCAACTCCGCTCTACGGTCGGGGAGCGGGACGGGCCACGGGGCGGGGCCGCGGGGAGGTTCGGGCGATGGCGACGGTGCGTGGGGCGCACGGAGCGCGTGGAGCGCCCACGCTGGTACGGATCTGCGATCTCGCGGGACGCACGCGCGGCACCGGCTTCCTCGCCGACGACCTCGGCACCCTGGTCACCAGCCACGAGGCGGTGGACGGGCTGAGACGCGTGGTCGTCCACGCCCCCACGGAGCGGCCCGGCCGTTCCGGGGACGCCGCGGCCCCCAGTTGCCTGGCCGAGGCCGACGCCATCACCCCGCTGCCCGAGTGGGACCTCGCGCTGGTGCGTACGGCGGGCCTGGGCGTCGCGCCCGAGGTGATCGGCGTGGAACGGGCACGCGTGGCGGGCCTGCCGGTGCGGGTGTGGACGGGCGAGTGGCGGGACGCGCGGCTGACGGGCCTCGCGTCGGCCACGTACACCTCGACGGACCGCTTCCACCCGCTGGAGGACGTCCTGGAGTTGGCGCTGCCGGAGGCCGCCGCCGTGGAGGTGCGGCTCAGCAGACGGGTCTCGGGCGCGCCCGTCGTGGACGCGGAGACCGGCGCGGTGCTGGCTGTCCTCGGCACGGCCCTGCACGCGCCGCGCCGTACCGCCGCGTTCGCCGTACCGCTACGGGCGGCAGGGCTGCTGGAGCCCGAGGGGCCCGTGGGCACGCTGCTGGCCCGCAACGGCGCGACCGTCCCCGGCTTCGGCCCCGACCTCAATCTGGCGGGCGCGCTCCAGCTCACGGCGACGTCGGTCGGGCCCGCCGTGGAGCGCGCGGGGCAGCCGGTGGCGCGGCCTGAGACGGCCGAGGCGCTCCGGGAGTTCGGGGAGAGCGGCGCTTCGGTCGTCGCGCTGGTCGGCGAGCCGGGTACGGGACGTACGACGGAGCTGGCCGCCCTCGCCGCGCGGCGCGCCCGCGGGGTGGCGCCCGCGCCCACGGTGTGGCTGCGCGGTGCCGACCTGCGGGACGGGGACGGCAGCGTCCGGGAGGCGGTGGCGCGGGCGCTGGAGGAGGCGGGGCGGATCGTCGCCGCGTCGGGCGGGGCGACGGGGGATGCACAGGGCTGTGTGTCGGGGGATGCGTGTGCGCGTGGTCATGGGGGCGGGCGCGACGGGGGCCGTGGGGGAGGGCACGTCGGCGATCCCGGGGAGGCGAACCCGGGCATCGTGTCGGGCGGTGCGTCGGGGGATACGTGTGCGCGTGGCTGTGGGGGAGGGCACGTCGGGGATCCCCGTCAGGCGAACCCGGACGTCGTGGCGCGGCTGGCCAGGGGCGCCGGGCGTCCGCTGCTGGTCGTCCTCGACGGGCCCGAGGAGATGCCGCCGCGCCTGGCGCACGGGCTGCGCCGCTGGACGGCGGGCACGACGGACTGGCTGCGCGCCTCCGGAGCGCGGATGGCGGTCGCCTGCCGCCCCGAGCACTGGGAGCTGGCGGGGCCCCTGTTCCCGGCCGAGGTGCTGTACGGGGCCGGGAGCGGGGGCGGTGGCGGCGGTTCCGGGGAGGCCGCCGCGCTGCGGCCCTGCGTGCGCCTCGGCGATCTGCTCCCGGGCCAGGCGGCCCGCGCCCGCGCCCACTACGGCGTCCCGGACGGCACCCTCGGCGCACGGGACGCGGCGCACCCTCTGACGCTGCGGATGCTCGCCGGGGTACGGGCCGCGCTCGGCGAAGAGGGCTCCCAGGAGGGCGCGACGTGCGGTGCCGCCCCGGTGCCGCCCGCCAGGAGCGAGGTCTTCGACGCGCACCTCGCCCTCGTCGCGCTGCGCGTCGCAGTGCGGCTCGCTGCGGCGGAGCGGCCCGTACCGCGCGGCGGAGCGGTGCGGCGGCTGGCGGCGCGCGTCGCGGGCCGGATCCACGAGGCGGCACGGCGTTGTCTGGGTCCAGGGCAGGGCGCGCTGGAGCGGTCGGCGTTCGAGGAGGTCTTCCCCTGGGGCGGCGGCTGGGCCTCGGCCGTGCTCGCGGAGGGCGTGCTCGTACCGGCGGGCGACGGTTACCGCTTCGCGGACGAGGAGTTCGCCGACTGGGCGCAGGGGCGGCATCTGGAACTCGACGTCGCGCTGGAAGCCCTCGTCCACCGGCGCGACGCGCGGGCCGCGTCCGTGCCGGTGCCCCGGCACCGGATCGGCCCCGTCGTCCAGGCCCTGCTGCTGTGCGGGGAGGAGGAGGGGCCCGAGGCGCTGTCCCGGCGGCTGCTGCCCCTGGTGGACTTCTCGGCTCCGGACTCCGAGGCGGCCTCGGACTCCGAGGCCGCCTGGTGGGCGGCGCATCTGCTCGGGGAGACGCTGCTGCGGGTGCCCGAAGCGCGTCCGTACGCCGAGGTGCTGCGGGCGCTCGCCACGAGGGTCGTGGCCACGGTGGACTCGGCCGATGACGGCGGCGGCAGCGGCGACGGCGTCGGGCCCGGCGGTTTCGGGCCGCCGTTCTGGCGGCGGCTGCCCCTGCCGACGGCCGACCGGCTCGAACTGCTGCGGCTCCTGCTCCCCGCCGACGCGCCCTACGGGCAGGACGGCGAGCGGTACCTGGACGCGGTCGGCGCGCTGCTCGTCGCCGAGCCACGGGAGGTGCGGCGGCTGCTGTGCGGCTGGTTCGACGACGGCCGTCCGCTGCGGCGGCGCGCCGACGTGGGCGGCGACGGGGTGGCCGAGGTGACGCCGACCGTCGCCTCGGCCGCGCAGGCGCTGCTGCACACCCACCGCACCGGGGACGTCGACGACCTCATCGAGACACTGGCCGACTCCGCGCACCCGAGGGCCGATGAGCTGCTGAGGGAGCTGGCGCACGACGAGCCCACCGCGTTCTGCCGCGCCCTGGACCGCTGGGCGCACGACGCGTGTGCCCGGCGCCGGGGCACCGCCGCGCGGCACGCGCCCCGCGCGGCGCGCCACGCCCGCACCCCGGCCGACCACGCGCTTCTGCGCCGCGCCGCCCTCGCCCTGCTGCCGGATCGCGACGGGGGAGTGGACGCGCGAGCCGCCGCGCTCGCGGTGCTCGTCAGGGACCCGTACAGCCGCAGCCGGTACCTCGATGTCGCGCTGACGCACTTCGCCGCCAGTGGCGCGCCCGAGCTGGCCTCCGCGCTGGGAAGCGCGCTCGGCACCCACCCCGAGCCCGTGCTCGCCGCGTTCAGGGCGCGGCTGCGGGTGCCGGAAGCGGACGCGGCGGAGGTGTCACGGGCGCTGGCGCAGGCACGGATCCCTGCCGTCGCACGGCGCGCCGTCGCGCTCGTACGCGAGCACGCCGAGCTGCGGCCGGGGACGGCGGGCGAGGCGGTGGAGGCGTTCGTACGGCGCAGACTCACCCACGGCCCCTCGGCCCGCGCCGTGCTGCGCCCCCTCGTGACCGGGCTGCTGGCCACGGGCCGTCCAGCCCTACGGGCCGCGCTCGCCCGTGCCCTCGGCGGGGGCGAGGGGCCGCTGCGCGACGAGCTGCTGGAGGAGCTGTGCGCGGGGGAGCGCGAGGCGTCCGTGCTGGGCGACGCGCTGTGCGCGGTGGTACGGGGCGCCGCCGCGCGGCGGGCGGTGGGTGCCGACGGGTGCGGGGACGGGGCCGGGGATCCGATGGCGGAGCCGTACGGGGAGGCCGTACTGGTGCGTCGGCTCGGGCTCCTGATGGGCCGTACGGCGGAGGGCGCGGCCCGTTTCGACCGCGACCTGGTCGGGCTGGCGCGCGAGGTGCCGGGATTCGCCGCGCGGCTCCTGGCCTGGCACGAGGCCGCGCCGGGGGAGTGGAGCGCGGTGGTGGGGCCCGGCGCGCGCCGAGCGTGCGAGTCCCTGGCCGAGCACGGACGCGGTACGACGGGCACGCCCACGGGCACGGGGTGACCGTCCCCGTAGGGGTCCTGTACCGGCCTGTTCCGGCCCGTACTGGAAGGTGCGGCCTCGGTGGGTCCGATGCCGGGCACGTCTGTGCGGCATGGCACCCTTGGACCGGCGAAAACATCGGCATCGGCGAGGAGCAGACGTGCAGCGCTGGCGTGGCTTGGAGGACATCCCGGAGGGCTGGGGGCGCAGCGTCGTCACCATCGGCTCGTACGACGGGGTGCACCGCGGGCACCAGCTCATCATCGGCAGGACGGTGGAGCGCGCCCGTGAGCTGGGCGTTCCCGCCGTGGTGGTGACCTTCGACCCGCACCCGAGCGAGGTCGTACGGCCCGGCAGCCATCCACCCCTGCTGGCACCGCACCCCCGGCGAGCCGAACTCATGGGTGAGCTGGGCGTGGACGCGGTGCTGGTGCTGCCGTTCACGCAGGAGTTCTCGAAGCTCTCGCCCGCCGACTTCGTGGTGAAGGTGCTGGTCGACAAGCTGCACGCGCGCAGCGTCGTCGAGGGCCCCAACTTCCGCTTCGGCCACAAGGCCGCGGGCAATGTCGATTTCCTGGCAGAGCTGGGCGACACCTACGACTACGACGTGGTCGTCGTCGACCTCTACGAGCGCGGCAGCGCGGGCGGCGGCGAGCCCTTCTCGTCGACCCTCACCCGTCGGCTGGTGGCCGAGGGCGAGGTGGCGGGAGCGGCGGAGGTTCTCGGGCGCCCGCACCGCGTCGAGGGCGTCGTCGTGCGAGGGGCCCAGCGCGGCCGCGAACTCGGCTACCCCACGGCCAACGTCGAGACCCTGCCGCACACCGCCATCCCGGCCGACGGGGTGTACGCGGGCTGGCTGACGGTCGAGGGCGAGGCGATGCCCGCGGCGATCTCCGTCGGCACCAACCCGCAGTTCGACGGGACCGAGCGCACGGTGGAGGCGTATGCCATCGACCGCGTCGGACTCGATCTGTACGGGCTGCACGTGGCGGTGGAGTTCCTGGACTACATCAGGGGCCAGGAGAAGTTCGAGACGCTCGACGCGCTGCTGGAGCGCATGGCGCTGGACGTGGAGCGGGCACGCGTGCTGGTCTCCGCCGCCGGGCCCCGGCCGTAGGGCGGCACATGTAGCAGTGGGCCGGTGAGGACGGATCCGCCCTCACCGGCCCACTGTTGTGTGCGGTGCGTTCCGCTCCGCGTCCTACTGCTGTTGCGGCGGCTGCTGGGACCAGCCGCCCTGCTGCTGCGGCGGGTACGGCTGCTGAGGTGACTGGGGGGCCTGGGGCGGCTGGCCCCCGTAGGGCTGCTGCGGAGGCGGCGCCTGGCCGGGGACCTGGCCCTGACCCGGGACCTGGCCCTGGGCCGGGTAGCCGTAGCCGTAACCGGCCTGCTGCTGGCCCGGCATCGGCGGGGCCAACTGCGGCGGCGGGTTGCCGTCGGCCATCCAGAGCCCCTGCTCCTGCTGGGCGCGCGCGAAGTCCTCGGCGATGAGCGCCGAGAGGTTGAAGTACGCCTCTCGCGTCTTGGGCCGCATCATGTCCAGGTCCAGTTCGGCGCCCGCGGAGAGGTGCTCGTCGAACGGGATGGTCACCACGCCTCGGCAGCGGGTCTCGAAGTGGGACACGATGTCCTCGACCTTGATCATCTTGCCGGTCTCGCGCACCCCGGAGATGACCGTGATGCTGCGCTGCACGAGATCGCCGTACCCGTGCGCCGACAGCCAGTCGAGTGTGGTGCTCGCGCTGCTCGCGCCGTCGACCGAGGGCGTCGAGATGATGATCAACTGGTCGGCGAGATCGAGCACTCCGCGCATCGCGGAGTAGAGCAGGCCCGTGCCCGAGTCGGTGAGGATGATCGGGTACTGCTTGCCGAGGATGTCGATGACGCGGCGGTAGTCGTCGTCGTTGAAGGTGGTCGAGACGGCCGGGTCCACGTCGTTGGCCAGGATCTCCAGACCGGAGGCGGCCTGCGACGTGAACCTGCGGATGTCCATGTAGCTGTTCAGATACGGGATCGCCGTCACGAGGTCGCGGATCGTCGCACCCGTCTCACGGCGCACTCGGCGGCCGAGGGTGCCCGCGTCCGGGTTGGCGTCGATCGCGATGACCTTGTCCTGCCGCTCGGTCGCCAGCGTCGAGCCGAGCGCCGTGGTCGTCGTGGTCTTGCCGACGCCGCCCTTGAGGCTGATGACCGCGATGCGGTAGCAGGACAGCACGGGCGTCCGGATGAGTTCGAGCTTGCGCTGCCGCTCGGCCTCTTCCTTCTTGCCGCCGAGCCGGAACCGCGACGGCTTCGCCGGGTTCTGCGGGCGCGGCTTGCGCTTGTTGTTGACCAGCCGGTCCGAGGACAGCTCGACGGCCGCCGTGTAGCCGAGCGGCGACCCGCCCTGGTGCTGACGGCGCGGATCCTGCGGCGGCTGCCCCTGTGCCTGTGCTTGCGCCTGGTGCTGGGCGTCCCACGGGCCCGGCTGCCCGGGCTGGCCCGGGTGGCTCGGCTGCGGCTGTTGCGGCTGCGGCTGGGGTTGGCCCGGCTGCTGGGGCTGGCCGGGGTAGGGCTGCTGTGCCGCCGTGTTGGGCTGCTGGCCCTGCTGGGGGTAGCCGTATCCGGCCTGCGGGGGCTGGGGGGCCTGCGGAGCTTGCGGCTGCGCGGCGGGGTTCGCCGTAGTGGCGGGCGGCTGCTGCGCGGGCTGCTGAGCCTGCTGCGGGTAGCCGTATCCGGGCTGCGGGGACTGCGGGCTCGGCTGCGGCTGTTGCGGCTGCGGCTGGGGTTGGCCCGGCTGCTGGGGCTGGCCGGGGTAGGGCTGCTGGCCCTGCTGGGGGTAGCCGTACCCGGCCTGTGGGGGCTGGGGGGCCTGCGGAGCTTGCGGCTGCGCGGGGGCCGGTGCCGACGGAGCGGGCGCGGGCGAACCCGGCTGCTGTGCCGCCGTGTTGGGCTGCTGGCCCTGCTGCGGGTAGCCGTAACCGCCCTGCCCGGGCACGCCGCCCTGCGGGGTGCCCGTGTTGCTCGGCCACGGAGAGCCGGGCGGAGGAGAGGAGGCGGGCTGGAAGTCCGGGGGCAGCGGCGGCAGTCCGGGCGCCTGGCCCTGCGCACCCTGCGCACTCTCGGCACCGGCCGCCGGGGCCCAGGGGCCCGCCTGCTGGGGTGCGGCGGGCGACTGGCCCTGCTGCGGCGCGGCGTCGTGGGGTGCGTCGGCCGTGCGGGGGTCGGCCGCGGGCCCGGCCGGGGAGGCGTCGTCCTCCTTCGCGAGGCTCCCGGAGTCCGCGTCCGCGTCCGCGGCACCGGCCGCACCCGGGGCGTCCGACGCGTCGGAGGAACCAGGCGCGCTGGACGCCTGCGCGCCCTGCGCGGCCCCGGCACCGCTGTCCGCGCCCCCGGGCTCCGCCCCGTCGCGCTCCTTCTCTCGTTCCGCCGCCAGCTCGGCGATCTCCCGGCGCAGCGACGCCGCCGAGAACCGCATCGTGGCGCCGTCCTCGATGTCGGCCGCGCCCTCTCCCTCTCCGTCGCCCGGCGAAGTGCCGCCGGCCGGCGCTGAGTCGGACGCGTCCTCGGACGTACCGGCGTCACCGGAAGCCGGGGCGGCGTCCGCCTCGTCCCCGTGACCCAGGACGGAGGGCTCCGGCGCACCCGCGGCGCCCGTGACGCCCGTGACGCCCGCGGCATCCGCGCCGCCGTCGCCGTACCCCGAAGCGGACGCGCCCGAGGAGGCCGGGGCGCTGTCGTCGGAAGCGGCGCCCGCGCCCGGCGCCTCCGTGGACGAGGGGCGCTCGTCCGTACCGTCGGCGGTCGTGCCGTCGTCGGCGCGGCCGTGTTCCTGGCCACCGCCGGGGCCGTCCGTCGCGCCGGGCCCGGCCAGCGAGAAGTCCGCGCCGCTGCCGCTGTCCCCGCCACCGGACGGAGCACCGGACGGAACAGCGGAGCCGGCGGCGGCCGAAGAGCCGGTGTCGTAGGAGGTGTTGGCGGTATTGGCAGTGCTGGCGGTGTTGGCGCCGCTGGTGCTGTTCGCGTTCTGCGTGTACCAGGCAGGCGGTGTGTAGTCGATGGTGAACTGGCCCGTGGACTCGGTCTCGGCCTCAGCTTCCGCATCGAGCCGATCGGTATTGGGCGTCATCCCGCTGACGCGGACTTCGTCCCGATCGCTGCTCACAATGCCTCCTGCTGCTGTGGTCATACGCCCCGAATTTTGCTGCTGCGCGCTGCTCAAGCCTAATCGCCGTCACACCGGCCACGGGAGTCTGGTCCCGCGCGGAGGAGAGGTACGGAGAAGAGGACGGAACCGCCGCATCCGACTGAACCAGCCGAATGTCTCGATTCAGTCTCGGCCCCCCATGCGGTCTGTGGCTGATGTGTCGTATGCGATGTCTTGTGATCAATGTGTGTCGGCATACTGAGCCCGGAGCCGATGCCGGACGAATCCGCAGGCACCACCAGCTTCGCAGAAAGGTGTCAACGGATGTCGCAGCCGCCTCCCCGGCCCGCCATGCCTCCCCGGCCCCCGCACCTTTGGGAAGGTTCCCCCAGCGCGCATCCGTCGCATCATCCCATCGCGCCGGGGGAGTTCGGACCACCCCCGTCGCCGCCACCGGAGTTCGGGCCCCCGCCCACCGGGAGCCCCGGGCCGGGCGGAAGCACGGGCCCCGCCCGTGGACGGCGCCGTACGGTCGCCCTGGTCCTCGCCGCCCTCCTCGTCGTCGCGGGCCTCGGCGCGGGCGGCTGGGCCCTGTTCGGGCCCTCGTCCGCCGGGGACGACGAGGCGGCGGAACGTCCCCCGCACAGGACCAGGACCGAGCTGGCCTGGAGCGAGGACGCCGAGGCCCCGGACGAGGGCGTCCTCGACACGCCGGGCACCTGGTTCACGGACGCGCACGCGGTGAAGGCACAGCCCGAGCGCGTCGTGGCCCTCGGCCTGGCGGACGGCGAGCGCGACTGGAGCCTCCCCCTGGACGGCACGCTGTGCGGGACGTCGCTGGAGTCGGTGGCGGGCAGGGCGGCGGTGCAGCACGGGCCTGGCTGCACCGAACTCACCCTGCTCGACCTGGACAAGGGCCGCGAACTGTGGACCCGCCGGCTCAGCGACCCGTTCGACCCCGGCCGCTTCGAGGCGGGCGAGCTGGCCGTCACCCGCAACACCGTCGCCATCTCCTCGGTGAGCGGCTCGGCCGTCTACCGCATCAGCGACCGTAAAAAGGTCTACGACGACGGAGGCACCGCCGACGGCTGTCACCCCGTCGGCGTGCGCGGCGGCGAAGCGCTCGTCGCCCGCGTACAGTGCGGCGGCGCGAACGCCGGGCAGGTGTGGGGCTTTGACCCGGAGACGGGCGAGCGCGCCTGGAAGTGGGAGGCGCCGCGCGGCCTCGACATCGCCAAGATCGTCGCCACCTCACCGGCCGTCGTCGGCATGCAGACGGAGTCCTCGGACGGCGCCGAGTTCCTGATGCGGCTCGGGGACGAGGGGCGCGAGCCGGTGAAGATGGAGATGCAGCGCCAGAACGCGTACCTGTGCTCCAACCCGACGGCCCTGTGCACCGACGTGGTCGTCGGCGACGGCGCCGTCTACGTCCCCGGCGAGACGCACTCCTCCCACGGCGACGGCAGCGCCACCGTCAACGAGGTCATCGCCTACGACCTGGAGACCGGCAAGGTCAAGTGGTCGGGCGAGCCAGAGGACAAGCGCGAGCTCGCGCCCGTCGCCACGCTCGACGGAGATCTGATCGCCTACGAGACGGCCACGCAGGAGAAGGGCGGGGCCCTGCTGCGCTTCGACGGGGAGACGGGCGAGCGCTCGGTGTACGAACGCCATCCGGTGGCCACGAGCGAGCGCGAGAGCGACATGGCCGACGACGCGGTGCCGCTGCTGCACCAGGGGATGTTCTTCCTCGCGGCCGAGGAGATCTACGGGAGGGACCGCGGCGAGGAGGCGAAGTCCCTGCTCGCGGCCTTCCGCTGACCTGCCCCGCACGGACCACGCACCGTCCGGAGTGCCCGGCCGGACCTTACGGAGAACGAGAGACGGATGTCGCAGCCGCCGAGCCACGGCCCCTACAACCCGCCCCCGTGGCAGCCAGGACCGCAGGGGCCGAACCCGTACAGCCAGCCGCCCGGCCAGCCCGGCCAGCCCAACCCGTACGCGGGCCACCCGCCGCAGCAGCCCCCGCCCTACCCGCCGCCCTTCCCCCACCAGGGCCCGCCGGTTCCGCCGGGTCCGCCGACGATGCCCCCGGACCCGTCGGGCGGCGGCGGGCGCAAGGGGCGGCGTACGGCACTGCTCGCGGGCGTGCTGGCGCTGGCGCTCGGCCTGGGCGGCGGGCTCTGGTTCACGGTCGGCCCCGGCAGCGGGAGCGGGGGCGGGAGCGGTGAGGACCGCGTCGAGCAGAGCGCCCCGCCCGAGCACAGCCACAAGAAGACGAGCGCCATGGCCTGGCAGGCACCCGCGCCCAAGGGCAAGATCAAGGATCACGTCGCCTCGGACGCCAGGGGCACCTGGTTCACGGAGAAGGCCGTCATCAAGGCCGAGATCAAGCAGGTCAAGACGTACGCGCGCGACGACGGGAAGGTCCTCGGCGAGGTGACCCTGCCGGGCGACATCTGCGGGGACCGCGTGCCGCCGAGCGGCGGCACCCTCGCGGTGACGTACAAGAGCGGCAAGGTCTGCGACAAGCTCACCCTCATCGACCTCGCGGAGCACAAGCGCGTGTGGACGAAGACGCTGCCCGACGAGTACGCGGACGGCGAGCCGGTCACCTGGTCCACCCACACGCGGGTCAAGGACACGCTCTACGTCGCCCTCGACGGCCGCCTCACCGCACTGAACGCCGCCGACGGCGAGCGGCGCTGGACCAGGAACCTGCCGAAGGGCTGGGCCTGGGGCCACGTGGTGGGCGGCGAAGGACGGCTGCTCACCACCCTCCAGCGCACGGATGGTTCCCGCACCGGCACCGGCTCCACCTCGCGGGTGCGGGAGCTGTCCCCGGCCGACGGCGCCACCAAGTGGACCTGGCGGGTCCCGGCGAACAAGCGCGTCGAAGTGTTCGCCTCCACCTCGCCCCTGGTGCTGGGGCTGGCGACGGGCAAGGAGTACGTGGTCACCGAGTTCGTCTCGCTCAGCGACAGCGGCAAGCGCCGCGCCGGTATCCCGCTGCTCAAGAGCGGCCCCAGGTCCAAGGACGGGGTGCCGAACCTCAAGCACGTGCCCGGCTGCGGCTACGGCGGCGACGGCTGCTCCGACACCGTGATCACCAACGACATGGTCTACCTCCCGACCGAGGACGCGCGCAGCGGCGGCGACGCCGACTGGGAGGAGAACAAGATCGTGGCCTACAGCCTCGCCACCGGCCGCGTCGAGTGGTCGAAGACCACGGGCCCCAAGCGCTCCGGCATCCCGGTGGACGTCGACGGCGGCAACGTCATCGTCTACGCCGAGGCCACCGCCGAGAGCGGCGGCCAGCTCATCCGCTTCGACCCCGACACCGGCGCCAGGTCCGTCTACCAGAAGCACCCCGACAGCGACAGCGACACCGAGCGCCGCACCTACGCGCCGGGCACACCGCTGCCCGTCTACCTCGACCGGGGCCAGTTCTTCATCGTCAGCGAATCGCTGGGCGGCAGCGAGGAGATGATCATCACCGCGTACGAGTGACCGCCGCGCGGCGGCACACGGCGGAACATACGGAGAGGGGGCCCCCCCGTGCCCCGCGCCGGCCCCCCCGCCGGCACCAGGCCCCCGCCGTGCACCCACTGTCTCCTTGACACCACTCCCAGCCCCCCCGACACACCC
>NZ_JBSHAO010000055.1:30273-53821 GCF_053611545.1 Streptomyces sp. NPDC054796
ACAGCGAATCGCGGGGGGGCAGCGAGGATATCATCACCCCGCCTTACGCGTGACCGCCGCGCGGCGGCACCCGGCGCAACATCCGGAGCGGGGCCCCGCAGTCGCGGGGCCCCTCCTCCCAGTCCGTACCGCGGACGCCGCTTCCCGCTCAGTCGAGCCTGCGCGCCGTGCCCAGCAGCCCCGACTCCGCGTCCGTCGGCTGCGTCAGCGCGTACTGCCGGTCGCGCCGCGTGCACCACAGCGTCACGCCGTCGCCGAGCGTGGACAGCGCCTCGACGTCCTGCTGCGGCAACTGCATGATCCGGCCGATCTGGCGGGCCTCGTCCGGCGAGACGCGCTGGACGCCGACGAGCGCCGAGTTGCGCACCAGACGCGGCGCCACCGGGCTGAGATACGGCAGCAGCGTCAGCACCGACTGCCACGCCGAGGACGCGACCCGGCCGCGCGGCGGGCGCATCCCGCAGTCGCGCACGACAAGCACCGGGCTGCCCACCGTCGGGCCCATCGGCGGCACCTGGCCCACGTCGTGCAGCGTGATGCACTCCTGGCCCGCGCCCGCGGCCTGCACCAGGTTCGTCCACACCTGCGCGCGGCCCGTCTCGACGACCACCCGCGCACCCGTGCCCGCCGTGCGCAGCGCCAGCACCTGTGCCGTCCAGAGACCGCCGATGAGGACCACGTCGTAGGGGACCGGGTGGTGGAAGCCCACCACCTGCGGGCGTCCCTCCGCGTCGTTGCCGACGACCACGCCGTCGTCCCCGATGGGCAGCGAGAGCGCGCTCAGGTGGTCGGCGGGCAGCGAGTGGCCCGCGCGGCGCGGGCCCCGCAGGCCCTGCATCAGACTCATACCGTTCGCCATCAGCGGGTGCCTCCCAGCGGCAGCGTCGCGAGCGCGCCGGGAAGCTGCTCGCGGTCGAGTCGTACGAGGCCGACCTTCGCGGAGCGCGCGTCGCGCTCCAACTGGCGCCGCGCACCGCTCAGTTCGGCGTCCGTGCGCCCCGTGACCCGCACATGGCCGCTGACGGAGAGCGACTGGCGCCGCGCGCCGCGGCCCACGGTCAGGCTGAAGGTGGTGGTCAGCGTCGGCATCGACGTCAGCCGCGACACCAGCCGGGGCAGTGGCGTCGCCGCACGGCCCAGCTCGGGCCAGCGGCCCACCGCGTAGGTCGTGTGCCAGCGGTCGTCGCAGCGCCAGGCGCGCGGGGTCTCCTGGGTACGGCGCGTCGGCGGGGCGTCCGGCTGGCTCGCGCGCGCCGTCGCCATCGGGTTCACACAGGCGGAGGTCGCCACGGCCGAGATCAGCTCGTCCTCGTTCAGCACCGTCGCGCGGAAGCCCGCGCCCGTGATGCGGCTCGCGAGCTGGTCGGCGGCGCGTACGAGACAGCGCTGCGCGCCCTCCAGCCCGCCGCCGCGCGCCTTGACCGCCTCGGAGCACAGCTCGGGGTCCAGCTTGAGCGCCACCCACGTCAGCCGCAGCGCGGGCGACCCCGTCTGCTCCTGGAGCGGGCCGTAGCTGCGCCGCGCTACCGACTGCTCGGGCAGGTGCGGCGCGGGCGCCGGCTGCACGTGCTGCACGATCTGCACCGATTCCAGCGCGATCCCGTCCACGTCCAGCGCCTCGTGCAGCAGCCCCAGCGGCAGCGCCCGCGCGCCGAACGCGGGCCGCAGCGCGCTCACCCCGGCCTCCACCCGCACCACGGCGGTCAGGAAGCTGCCGTCGCCGAGCATCCCGATGGTGCGCCGGTCGCGGTCGAGGAACGCGTACGTCCGCAGACCGGGCACCGCCTCCACGGCGGGCGCGAGGCTCGCGTCCACGCGCTCCCGCAGCGGCGCCGCGGCCAGCCGCTTGCGGGCGCGCAGCGCCAGCAGCGTGGACAGCCAGTCCCTGACCGACCGCTGGTGGCGGCGCATCAGCGCCAGCAGCACCAGCGCGACGGCGACGACGACGGCGGGCGCGAGCATCAGCTTGTCGATGGCCGCGGCGACCACCAGGACCGCCAACGCCAGCTCGATCAGCACGAGTTGTTGCAACTGGAACGGCCCGACGCGGCTCGTCAGCGATTCCGTCCGCAGCATGGTGGAGGCGGGCGTACGGGGCCGCACCGCGTTCGATCCGCTTCCGGAGCCGTTCCCGCTCCGGCCCCCCGCTGAGGCGGCTGCGGCACCCCGGGCGCGCGTTGCAGTTCCCATCGCCGCAAAGCCCCCTCATGTCCGTATTCGCCCCACTGGTCAAGGGGCGCTGGCCGGGCGATCACCCTACCGGAGCAGCGGAGAGGGATCGTCAACCGGCATAGTAGGGGTCCGGTCCGGCACACGGCATCAGATCGCGGTGTTCGACGGCATCGGGAACGGGTCAGCGGGGAGAGGCACTTAACACATGGCATCACGGCGGGACGAACTCAACGCCTACACCTTCGCGAAGAAGCGCCTGGTCGCTCAGTTCCTCCAGCCCTCGCCCACGGGGACGGAGGAGGGCGCCCCGCGCCCCGTGCGCGCCGTGGTGCCGGGAATGGTGATCGCGGTGGTCATCCTGGCGGGCTTCGGCGCGTGGGGGATGTTCAAGCCCACGGCTCCGAAGGGCTGGGACACCGCGAAGGAGAAGGTCATCATCGGCAGCGACTCGACCACGCGCTACGTCGTGCTGAAGACCAACGGGAAGAAGCAGCTCCACCCGGTGCTCAACCTCGCCTCGGCCAAGCTCCTCCTCGACCCGAGCAAGGGCCAGGTCGTCAAGGTCGACGAGAAGATCCTCGACAGCGGCAAGCTGCCGCACGGCGCCACCATCGGCATCCCGTACGCGCCCGACCGGCTGCCCGACAAGGCGGAGGCGGAGAGCGAGAAGACCTGGGCCGTCTGCGAGCGCCCCGGCGGCAGCACCCGCGCGGTCCAGAAGGCCGCCTTCGTCTTCGCGGACCGCGAGAAGGACAAGGTCGAGGGGAAGAACCGGCTGCGCGGCGGCGAGCTGATGTACGTGGAGGGCCCGGGGGACAAGCTGTACGTGGTCGACAAGGCTGGCAAGAAGTACCCCATAGAGAACGACCAGAAGCTGCTGGGCGCCGTCGTGGGCGTCAACAAGAAGCCGCAGCGCGTCTCCGGACAGTGGCTGGCCACCCTCAAGACGGGCGACCCGATCTTCTTCCCTGAGGTCGGCGGCACCCCGAACGACCCCGCCAACGTGCCCGGCGGCCAGCTCGACGACCAGACCAACCGCGTCGGCGCCGTACTGAAGGCCCGCTCCAGCGGCCAGATGCACTACTACGTCGTCGTGCGGGGCGGCGTCATGCCCGTCTCCGACTTCACGGCACAGCTCCTCCTCAGCAGCGAGCAGCTCCTGGACCTCGGCCAGAACGGCGAGGCCACGCAGGTCAGCTTCGGCGCCTTCTCGCCGACCGAGAAGGAGTTCGGCGGCACGGAGGACTGGCCCAGGGAACAGAGCACCAGCGTCAACCCGGAGAACGCCGACACGGACGGCAGGAACACCTTCTGCAACGTGCTGCGCGACGTCGGCGAGAAGGGCGGCGCCACCCTCAGCACCTGGGCGGGCGAGAGCTTCCCCGCGACGCTCCCCACCGGCTCCACCAGCGCCTACGTCACCCCAGGATCGGGCCAGCTCTTCCGCCAGATCCAGGGCACGGCGGCCAAGGACGGCGGCCTGTTCCTCGTCACGGACACCGGACTGCGCTACGCGATGCAGACCAACGACGACACCGACAAGGACGAGTCCGAGATCGGCTCCGACGGCAAGAAGGAGTCCCCCGAGGAGCAGGCGCGCAAGCAGCAGGAGGGCGGCGCCCCGGCGCGGCTCGGCTACGCGGAGGTGACGCCCGCGCCGATCCCCGCGGCCTGGTCGCAGTTCCTGCCGACGGGCCCGCGCCTGTCGACGGGCAGCGCCAAGCAGCCGCAGGGTTCCTGACAGGTCCGGGGGAGGACGAAGAACATGCCGTACACCGGAAGCATCGGCCACCGGCTCCGCAGGAGGACGGCGGCCCTGGCCGTCACCGCGGTCGCCGTGCCGGGGCTGGCCGTCGCGGCGGCGCCACCGGCCGCCGCCGACACGACCACCCAGTGCGAGTTCCCCTCGAAGCCCTACTCGGGCAGGCCCTGGTCCCTCCAGCGGGTCCTCCTGGACCAGCTCTGGGCGGAGAGCAAGGGCGAGGGCGTCAGCGTCGCCGTCATCGACACGGGCGTGGACATCAAGAACAAGCAGCTCACGGATGCCGTCGACACGGGCAAGGGCAAGCGGTTCCTGAAGCCGAAGAAGGACAAGTTCGGCGAGAAGCCGAAGCTGGGCAAGGCCAACGGCACGACGGACCGCGTCGGCCACGGCACCAAGGTGGCGGGCATCATCGCCGCACGCCCGGCGAAGGACACCGGCTTCGTCGGGCTGGCGCCGGAGGCGAAGATCATCCCGATCCAGCAGAACGACGAGAACGGCAGCGGCACGGCGGCCACGCTCGCCACGTCCATCGACTACGCCGTGAGCGCGGGCGCCGACATCATCAACATCTCGCAGGACACGGCCCAGGCGCTCAAGCCGGAGTCCGACCTGCGGCGCGCGGTGGACGCGGCGCTCGCGAAGGACCGCGTCATCGTCGCCTCCGCGGGCAACGACGGGCTGGGCGGCGAGGTCAAGGAGACCTACCCGGCCTCGTACCCCGGCGTCCTCGCCGTCGCCTCCTCGGACCGCAACAACGAGCGCGCCCCCTTCTCCCAGTCCGGCGACTTCGTGGGCATCGCGGCCCCCGGCGTCGACATGGTCTCCACGGTCCCCTCGGGCGGCCACTGCGCGGACAACGGGACGAGTTTCTCGGCGCCGTACGTCGCGGGCGTCGCGGCGCTCGTCCGCTCCAAGCACCCGACCTGGACGAACGACCAGGTCGTCGCCCAGCTCCAGCAGACCGCCGAGCGCTCGATCGCGGGACACGACCGGCTGGTCGGCTGGGGCGTCGTGGACCCGGTGCGCGCGCTCACGGAGGACGACCACCCGGTCAGCCAGCCGGTCGCGCGCGAGGGCGTCGCGAAGGCGGAGGCCCCGACCCCGGCCAAGCTCCAGCTCGGCGAGACCGAGCAGGAACGCAACGAGCGCATCGGCACGTACGTGGTCGTGGGCGGCCTCGTGCTGGTCGGGGTGGTCGGCGGCGGCTCCGTCGTCTACCGGGACTGGCGGCGGCGTACGGGGCGGGCTGCGGGGCGTACGGGCGTGGCGTGAGGGCCCGTGGTGAGGTTCCGGGGTGAGGTTCCGGGGCGAGGGGAATGGGAAATAGTCCCGGAATCAACAACTCCGAGCGGGACGGGTAATCATCACAGAACCCTTACACGGGCACGGGGAAGCGGGGCAATTCACCCACTCGACGGGGCGGTCAAGGGGCGCGGAAGGCGATCGCGGCGATGCTGTCGACAGGATGAATCTCTCCTGTTGCAGACCGCCGCTTGACAACGCGAGTCGCTTTGATTTGCCGTACGGAGGCGTCGCGTGGGGCAAGTCACGGGCTTCGGTTTGCAGTTGGAACAGTCGTACCCAGTGGCTAGAGTGTCAGTAGACGTCATTGAGCAGCGCGAGACCACGAAGATCGCAGAGTGCGAAGATCGCAACGGGTGGAGGGGGAGTGCCGTGGGCAGGCCGGCAGAAGGGGGCGGCGGTTCCGCGCCGCAGGGTAAAGGGATCAAAGTCCCGGACTCACTGCTGACTTTCAAGAAGCGCATCGACGGCATTCTGAAGGATCTTGAGAATTCCCCGGCGGCCAAGAACGCGGTCGCTGGCCAGCAGATTCCCAGGAGTTCTCTGAGCGGCGGTGCGACTCCCTTTGAAGAGGCCGACGGCCTCTTCAGGAAGTACAACGAGGTGCACGAGGCCCTCACTTCCCTTTCCCAGACCCTCGGCGATCAGATCGAGGCCGTGGGTATCGCGGTGCACGGGGCGCACGTCGGTTTCGGGAACCTGGACGACGACGTCAGGCGTCGCTTCTGGGAGATCCAGACGCGCACGCACGAGCGCGCCGAGGAAGAACGCCGGCGTCGCGAGCGCGACGCGCAGGACCACGGCCGGCCCGGCGACGACAAGGGCAAGGGGAAGCCCGATTCGCAGCCGAGGGGCGAAGGCGACGAGATCGAAGGCCGTTGACGGGGGAAGGGAGACAGTCCCATGGGTAAAGGCAACGGGGACCAGGGCGGCGAGGGCCAGACGCCGACCGGTGGCGAGGAAGAGCTGCCGGAGGAGCCGATCGTCGCTCCGCAGTTGGCTCTGACCGACGTCCGCCGGATCATGTCGAGCTTCTTCGGCTCCGGCACCATCGGCAAGACGGACTTCGAGAACCGCCACCTCAACGACATGGTCGACCTCGTCGAGAGCGCGAAGCCGAGCGATCTGGAGGCGGCGGGCGACGCGCTGTGGGACGCGGCCAGGGAGATCAAGAAGGCGGGCAACGAGCTGATCACCCACATCGGCACCGTCGAGTGGGAGGGCGAGTCCGGCAACGCGTTCCGCGAATGGGGCAAGAAGCTCGCCCAGAACACCCTGGACCTGGGCGACTTCGCGGGCACCGCCGCCACCCAGATCAAGGCGGCGGGCGTCGGCCTGGCCACGGTCCAGAGCTCGATGCCCCCGCGCGACAACGGCAAGGGCACCGCGATCGGCGACGTCCCCTTCCCGGCCCGCGTGGACGGCAACCCGGGCATGGCCGACACGAAGACGCCGGAGGGCAAGAAGCGCGAGGAGGACCGGCAAGAGGCCATCGCGCAGATGAACAAGCTCAGCTCGTACTACCAGGTGTCCTACGACACGATGGCGGCGCAGAAGATGCCGGTGTTCGAGCCGATGCCGGGTGTGGGGGTTCCGCAGCCGTCGAGTGCGGGGGGCGGCGGAAACGGAGGGTCCGGAGGCGAAGACGTGCCCCTGGCCGGTGGGGGCGGTGGCGTGGCCGCCGCGGCGTCGAACCCCTCCTCGGACGCCCCGGCCGTACGGCCCGACGCGCCCACTCCGCATCAGCCATCGGTGACTCCGGTGACTCCGGTCGCCCCGGACAGCTCGGTCAGCACCGACATCGACAGCGCCAAGACCCTGCCGCCTCCGGTGGCCGACCACGCTCCGACCTCGCCAACCACCTCGCCGCCCACGACCTCGGCACCGCCGGTCACGGGGCCCGTTCCCGGGGTGCCGAACGCGACGCCGCCGCGCGGGGCGGGCAAGACGCCCGGGATCTCCGGCACGCCGAGGCCGGTGGCCAAGAGCGCGGGCCCGACGGGCCGTCCGACCGGGCCGACGAACCCGGTGGGCCGCCCGACGGGTCCGACCGGGCAGTCTCCTGTGGGTCGTCCCACCGGCCCCACGGGGCAGTCGCCAGCGGGCCGTCCCACGGGACAGTCGCCCATGGGGCGTGCGGGAACGACAGGTGCCGGACAGCCCGTCGGGCGGCCAGGGTCCACCGCGTCCCCGCGTCCTGCGGGCCGTTCCGGACCGGTCGTCGGCGGTACGCCGAGCCGTTCCGGGCCCACGGCGAAGGGGCCGCGCATTCCTCGGGGAACGGTCGTCGGCGGCGAGCAGTCCTCGACGACGGGACGTAGCGCCAGCGGCGGCACGAGCCGGAAGCTCGGTTCTGGTCCCGGTGGCGTCGTCGGCAATCCGCGTTCCGGCTCTTCGGCGCAGGGCCGTCAGTTCACCCAGGGCGGTTCCGGCCTGGTGAGGGGCGAGGGCGGCAAGGGGCAGGCGGCCGGGGCCGCACCGCGCGGGAAGAAGGAGTCCGGGCGGGAGCGGGAGCGTGAGGACGCCGAGCGCCCCGACTACCTGACCGAGGACGAAGAGACGTGGACCAACGGGCGGCGCGGTACCGTTCCCCCGGTGATCGAGTAGCCCAGGTGAGTGAAGAGATGACGGCAGTGAAGAACCCAGCCGGGCGGACGGCGACGTCGCGCGTGATGCGGCGTCGTCTGGTCCCCGCGTTGGCCGCGGTGGGCGCGTGGACCGCGTGTCTGGCCGGAGCGGCTCCGGCTGCCGTCGCCGAGGACGTCCGTTCTCAGCAGTGGTACCTGGACGCGATGCAGGCCGAGAAGATCTGGAAGGTCAGCACGGGCGAGGGCGTCAAGGTCGCTGTCGTGGACACTGGCGTCGATCCCACGACCTCGTCCCTGCGCGGCCAAGTGCTGCCGGGCAAAGACCTGTCGGGGGCTCCTGGAGGGACCGCCGACGATGACACCGGTCACGGGACCACCGTTGCCGAAATCATCAGCGGAACCGGCAAGGGCGGGGGAATCCGGGGGCTGGCGCCCGGCGCCAAAATTATTCCCTTTCGAGCCGCCCTGGCTGGTGTCAAGGGCGTAAAGGAAGAAGACGGCGACCTCTCGTACAAGGCCATCAGGGCCGCCGCCGACAGTGATGCGAAGATCATCAACATGTCCTTCGGTAACCCGCCGGACCCGCGCACTCAAAAAGCCGTCGAATACGCGGCGAGCAAGGGGAAGCTGCTTATCGCGGCGGCGGGCAACGACCGGAAGAAGGGCAACCTCAAGTCGTTTCCCGCGGGATACGACGAGGTAGCAGGCGTAGGCGCTACGGACGAGGCGGGGAAGGTCGGCGACTTTTCTTCGAGCGGTTATACCGTCACTCTCGCGGCGCCCGGCGTGGACATCCCCGTCTGGTGCGACGCGAAGAGGGCGGACTACTGCGAGGGCGAGGAGGGGACCAGTTTCGCGGCCCCCATCGCCTCCGCCTCCGCAGCCCTGATCTGGTCCAAGCATCCGGACTGGACCGCCAACCAGGTGCTGCGGGTCATGATCGACACGGCGGCGAAGCCCAAGACCGGCAAGATCCCCAGCAAGTATCTGGGATACGGAGAAGTCCGCCCGCGTATGTCCGTTCTGGAGAACGAGGGCGATCCGGGTGACCCGGGAGAAAACCCGCTCACCGGTGAGGGCGGCACGTCCGAGTCCTCCGCCCCGGGCGGCAGCTCGGATTCCAAGAAAGACAATGCGGCTGACAAGGTGAAGGTGGAAGACTCCGCCTCGTCGGACGACAGCAGCCAGCTTTGGACGATCCTCGGTGTAGGAGCCGCGGTAGTCGTTCTCGGGGGCGGCGCGTTCGCATTCGTGCGGGCTCGTCGCGGATGACGTACCAACACGTCACATCAGTTGATGAGCCGCAGGCTCTGCTCACGCACAAGGGAAGGAAGTCATGGGACAGCAGAAGGTAAACGGTGTTGACCTCAAGCAGCTTGAGGACCGTCTGGAGCAGAAGTTCGACTCCATCACCAAGCAGGTGAAGAGGCTGAACGAGTCCATCGACAACCTGGAAGGCCAGTGGAAGGGCATCGGTGCCGGCGAGTTCAACCGTAAGCAGCGCGAGGTCAACGAGGACATCACCTCGCTCCGCAACATGCTCAACGGTTTCAAGAACTCGATCCACGACACCCGCACCCTCAGCGGCAACACTGAGGACGAGGTGCGCCGCCGGATGCAGGGCATCTCGGTCGAGGGCGGTCTCGCCTCCTCGGGCGGCCCGGACACCACCCAGGGTTCGCTCGCCTCGAAGCTGAGCCAGTACTGATGCCGTGCGGAGTCGCCGTCGACGACACTCCGCACTCCGTCCCCGCCGTTCAACCCGCAGCATGAATTGAGGAGTTCACATGACCACCGGAGACCCGAACCAGCTTGTCGTCACCTACGGCAGCCTGGAGCAGGCCGCTGCGAGCATCCAGCAGCAGGGCAACCAGCTCCGCGGTGACCTCGAGGAGATCCAGGGCTGGGTCCGTCAGGTCGCCGACGTCTGGCAGGGTGAGGCCAAGGAGGCCTACGACCGTGTCCAGCACACCTGGGACCAGAAGGCCGACCACCTGCACAACGTTCTGCTGAGCATCGCCGCCGAGGTCAGGGTGGCCAGCGGCGACTACAGCGCGACGGACAAGAAGGCCGCCCAGATGTTCGGCGGCTGAAGATCCACAGCTGGATCCACAGCTGGATCCACGGCTAGCGACGGGGTGAGCACGCGCGGGAGGTGCTCACCCCTTTGCTGTGCCCGCTTGCTGTGCCCGCGGGCGGTGGGTCGGCGCACACACGCCTACTTGAGGTCGAACTCGCCGTCCCGCGCGCCCAGGACGAACGCGTTCCACTCCGCCGCCGTGTAACGCAGCACCGTCTCCGGGTCCTTGGAGTTGCGCATGGCCACTCCGCCGCCCGGCAGGTGGGCGATCTCGACCTTCTCGTCCTCCGGGCCGCCGGGAGCGCTCTCCCAGGTGACGCCGGAGATGTCCATGGCGTACAGCTCGTTCTTCTCCTGCTCACTGCCCATGTGCGGAGTTCCTTCCGGAGTGGTGGGTACGGGTGTCGGACTGCTGTGGAACGAGCCTACTCACGCGGGCTGATGATGTTTCCGCGAGCGGGCCCACGTCGCTCGTACGGGTGTACGGGGACGTACGGGAGCCGGTCCTGGCCTCACGGCAGATCACGGCAGACGCAGGTCCGAGCAGCCGTGCGCCTTGGCCGACCGCTTCGCGAACGCCGTGAGCGCGTCCTTCTCGAACGCGGGGGAGGGGTGCTCCGCCACCGTGCCGCCGCCCGTGGCGCGGATGCCCCAGAGGACGAACAGCGCGCGCTCCGAGCTGCCCTCGCACTTCGCGCTGGCCCACGCCAGATGGTTCTTCTCCGTGGTGCCCGCGTCCTCGCTCACCGCGCTGCCGTCCGATGTACGTAGGATCCGCGCGTACGGCCCGTACAGCGCGGAGACCCGGTAGCCGGGCGAACCGGCCGACCCGTTCTCGGCGAGGTAGCAGTCCTCGGCTGGCGCCTTCCCCGTCGTCGCCGCCTCCAGCGCGGTCGGCACCCCCGCGGCCTCCGCACGCTCGGCGAGCGGCCGGAGTGCCGCGCAGGTCCCGGTGGCCCGGGTGAGGGGGCGCGGCTTCGCCGAGAGTGGGTCGACGCGGATCTGCGAGAGCCGTGTCGCCTCCTTCACCTGCGGCGCCGGGCAGCCGTGGATCTCGGCGGCGTTCTGCGCCGTGTCCGCCGTGACGCGGGCGAAGACCGCGCGGGCCTCCTCGGCCGCCGCCGCGTCCTCGCGTTCGAGGAGGCCGCTGACGAGCAGGTCGTCGGCGTCGCTGCCCTCGTCCCCGCACGGCACGGTGACGGCCGCGCGGAGCTGGGAGCCGCGGCGGCTCGTCGTGCCTGACCAGTCGTCCCCGAGCGGCCCGACGGCGTCCGTCGCGTGGTAGAGCGACGTGCGCGCGGGCAGCAGGGCACCCTCGTCGCCCGCCCGCTCCACCCTGCGGATGTCGAGGGTGAAGGAGTTCTCGTCGGGCGAGGCGGTGTTCCGCACCCGGCACCGGGCCATGGCGCCCTCCCCGTCCCCGTCGGCCGACTGCGCCGTGGCCTCGTCGCCGCCGAGCGCGTCGGGGACGAGGACCGTCGAGAGGCTGCCCCCGCAGGCGTCGTCGAGCGGGTCGTTCCACCACCGGTAGACGAGGAACCCGGCGATGACCGCGAGCGCGCACACGGCGACGAGGACGGTTCGGGAGACGGTGCGACGTGCCATGTGCATGCGGTTGCTCTCTGTTCCGTGTGCTCTCTGATCCGTGCGGGCCCGGGGCCTGGTTCCGTGCGGGTCCGGGGGCCGCGCGGGACGGGGGGCGGGGTCCGTACGGGCTCAGCGGCCCGTACGGACCGCTCTCACCACTCCGAGCGGAGCCAGCTCAGCGCGTCGTCCCTGCCGCCCCGGTACTCCGTCTCGCCTTCCTTGATCAGCGCGGTGGTCCAGTTGTCACTGCCCTCGCGCGGCTTGCCGGTCTCGGGGTCGGTGTGGGTCTCCGACCACGCGGCGATCATGTTGGAGATGTTGTGCTGTCCGGCGTCGAACTTCTGGCCGTTCTCCTTCGTGGCCTCCATGCCCGCTTCCTTGCGCATGTCCAGCGTGTAGTCGTACATCGCGAAGTCCAGCGCACGGTTGGCGATGTCGACGGGAGGCAGGTACTTGGCCGGGGTGAAGTCCATGACCACACCGGTCGAGGACGTCACCGCGTGGTTGAAGTCGAACGCGTACTGGTTGATGGTGTCCCGCTTGTCGAAGGTGATGTCCGCGAGGACGCCGTCGTACATGCCGATCGCCGACGAGGTCTTCTTGACGGGGACCACCGTGTCGTCGTGCTTGTTGTCGTTCGGCATGCTGGAGAAGAGGTCGAGGGAGTACTCCTTCTCGGCCCGGTACATCTGCCCGTACGCCGCGGGGTCGTCCGCGATGCCGCGCATGACCTTGACCAGGTCCTCTTCCTTCACCGCCATGCTGGCGCCGCCCGGCCCGTCGCTCCAGACGCCGCTGCCTTCCGCGTGGTTCTGGTAGTCGACGTTGTCGCGGCCCAGGATCTCGTGGGTGTCGGGCGTGTAGTCGGTCAGCATGTGCGCGAGCGGTGCCCGGAGGTTGGGGGGCATCTTCTCGGCGTGGCCCGACTCGTTCAGCAGCCCGATCGTGTCGTGCATGATGCGTGCCTGCGACTCGGTGTGCGCGCCCATCGGGTGCTGGGTGCCCGGCGCGTACCCGGTGGCGGCCGACTCCAGCGCAGCGCCCAGCCCCTTCTGGTTGTAGAGGTCGCTCATGGCGTCCATCTCCTTGGGCGCGGCGCCCGGACCGTTCATGAGGTAGTCGGGCCAGTCACGGTCCTTGAGCAGGTACTTCAGGTGGTCGCTCTGCTTCGGGTCCAGATAGGCGGTGGACGCCTCCGGGTCCTTGCTCATGATGCCGAGCACCCCGTCGAGCGGGTCGTGCTCGACGCCACGCTGCACCGGCTTGCCGTTCCAGATGTCCCACAGGCCGTCCTTCTTCTTCTCGGCCTCGATGATGTCGTTGCCCAGGGCGTGCAGGAATTGGTCGTCGTACTTGCCGCCCTGCTTCATCGTGGTCACGAGCGCCTGGTAGCCGTAGACGGGCTCGGTGTTACTGCCGAAGTTCTTGGTGCCGGCCTTCTCCAGGTCCGCCATGAAGTCCTTGTTGAACTTGCCGTCGGCGCTGTTGAGCCAGGTCTTGTACTCCTCGGAGCCGACGGGCATCTCGGCCACCGACTTGGGCACCCTCGTCGCGGTCGCGATCGACTCGGCCAGGCCCTTCTCGACCTCGTCGCCGTCCTTGCCCATGCCGCGCAGCTTGTTGCCCAGCTCCAGGGTGCGCTCGGCGCCCAGGCCGTTCAGCAGGGTCTGGGAGAACGCCTTGTCGTCCGAGTTGTCCCGCATGAGGCGCCGCAGCTCCGCCGTCTCGGTCGCGGACAGGTCGTCGCCGGAGTTCAGCTTCGTCGCCAGGTCCTTGGCGCGGTTCGCCTCGACCTTCTCCATGTCGCCCTCGGCGGCGCTGTTGAAGCCGTCCGTGGCGCCCTTGCCGTCCTTGTCGACGGTGGCGGTCTTCAGCGCCAGCTTCACGCCGTGGTCGGCGTCGTCGACCTGTCCGACGAGGGTCTTGATGTGCTGGGTGAAGTCCCGTTCCGCGTCCGCGATGATGCGGCCGTTCTCGGGGTCGTTCTTCATCGCCCGGTTCTCCTCGGGCGTGAGCGCGTCCCAGTCGTAGGTGACCTCGCCGGTCTGCGCGTTGACCTTGTAGCCCTTGCTCTTGGCCTCCTTGACGACCTTCTCGATGGCCGTCTTGAAGGCGTCGAACTGGGTGAACGCCTCGTCGAGGATCTGGGCGATGGCCTGGGCCTCGGCCTTGGCGGCGATGAACTCCTGGCGGATGATCCCGGACTGGCTGAACGCGGCCGTGAAGCCCTCGCCGCGCCAGGCGCTGTCACCGATGACCTTCAGGACGTTGGTGTCGAAGTCCGTCTGCAACTCGCCGAAGCGGGTGCCCATCTTCCGCCACGACCCGGCGGCGTCCTTGAGCGTGCTGAACTTCGTCGTCATGACGTCGTGATACGTGAGCGGCATGGCCGAACTCCTCAGTAGTCCGCTATGCCGCTGCGGGGCACGGTGTTGGTGGACGTGGGCGCGTTGGGATTCAGGAGCAGCGGGGGAGTGCCGTCGACGGGCGGGACGAGGCCGTTGTTCTGCCCGTTCTGACCGTTCGCGCCGGGCAGCAGGAACTGGTTGCCGATGAGGCCGTCGTTGAGGCCGTAGAGGTTGTTGGCGCTGCGCAGCGACGACATGTACGACGTCAGCCTGCCCAGCAGATTGCCGACCTGGCGCTCCCAGGCCGTCATCGCCTCGTTGAGCCCGGTCTTGGTCTGCCAGTCGTTGAACTCACCCGCGCCGCCGCCACCGCCCGGCCCCGTGCCGGGGGCCACCATCGGGGGGTGCCACTGCGGCTTCTGCGAGGGGGTGAGCAGCGAGTCCAGGAGCGGCCCGACCATGCCGCCGCCCGCGACGACGCCCGAGTCGGCGTCCGCCATGGTGCTCGCGCTCTTGGCCGCGGGCGCGAGGGTCTTCTCGATGTAGGAGGCGGCCTTCTTCTTCTGCTCCGGAGCCGTCGCCAGGACGCCGGTGCCCGGCGCCACGGGACCGGGGCCGCCGCCACCGTCCGCCTGGTTGAGCCGCATGCTCGTGCTGTCGCCCTGCGAGCCTGCGGCGGTCTTGTGCTCCGCCCATTCGTTCTCGAATGACATGCGTTCCCCGTTCTGTGACCCGGCCAAGGCTTTCGCCCCGATGCGACCGGCGTCACCGATGCGACTGTTGCGGCCGATGCCGTCGACGCCACCGGTGCGACCGATGCACAAGGCAGCCAAGTTAGCAGTGGGGCGCCTGGGGAGGCGCCCCACTTTGGCGATCGTCAGACCGTCAGCGGTCGGGCAGCCACCCGAGCTGGACGAGAGGTGTCCCCCGCTTGCGGGAGACGAAGAAGCCCCGCCCCTGCGGCATCGGCCGGGGCCGTACGTTGCCCAGCAGGTCGCCCTCGCCCGGGTCGCCGGAGAGGACCACGCCCTGCGCGCCCAGCTCCTTGATGCGCTGCATGAACGGCTCGAACATCGAGCGCGAGGCACCGGCGGCGCTGCGGGCGATGATGAAGCGGACGCCGACGTCGCGGGCGAACGGCAGGTTCTCCGCGAGGACCGAGAGCGGATTGCCGCTGGAGGTGGCGACCAGCTCGTAGTCGTCGACGATCACGAAGATCGTCGGCCCGGACCACCAGCTGCGGTCCCGGAGCTGCTGCGGGGTGACGTCCTGCGCCGGGGCCCTGCGGTTCATCAGGTCCTGGAGCGCACTCATGTGCGCCTCCATGGAGTTGGACATCGGCGCGTACTCCAGCAGGTGCGACTCGGGGATCGCGCTCAGCAGGGAGCGCCGGTAGTCGCCGACGACGATCTTCGCGTCGTTGGCGTCGTACCGCTCCGAGATCTGCTTGGCCAGCAGCCGCAGCAGCCCCGTCTTGCCCGACTCGCTCTCGCCGAAGACGAGAAAGAAGGGGTCGGTCTCGAAGTCGACGAAGACCGGCTCCAGGTTGTTCTCGTCGATGGCGAAGGCGACGCCGCGCTCCGGGTGGTCGCCGCCGCCCGGCAGCTGGTGCGCGGGCAGCTCGCGGGGCAGCAGCCGCACAGCGGGCGCCGCCGGGCCCGTCCAGTGCCGGGCCACGGCCTGGTTGAGCGCCGAGGTCGCCTCGGACAGCTCGTCGTCCGAGTGGATGCCGTCGATACGGGGCACGGCGCCCATGAAGTGCAGCTTGTCCGGCGTCTGGCCGCGCCCCGGCACACCTGCCGGGACGTTCGCGGCGACCTTGCGGTCGAACTCCGAGTCCATGGTGTCGCCGAGCCGCAGCTCCAGCCGGTTCATGAGGTGGTCCTTGAGCGCCGCGCGCACCTCCAGGCTCCGCGAGGCCGTGATGACGACGTGGATGCCGTAGCCCAGACCGCGGGCCGCGATGTCGGTGATGACCTGGTCCAGGCCCTCGTAGTCGTTGCGGAAGTTGGCCCACCCGTCCACGAGGAGGAAGACGTCGCCCCACGGCTGGTCCGTGATCTCACCGCGCGAGCGGCGGCGCCGGTAGGTGGCGATGGAGTCGATGCCGTTGGCGCGGAAGTACTCCTCGCGGCGGGTCAGGATGCCGTAGACCTCGGCGACGGTACGGCGCACCCGCTCCGGGTCCAGCCGGGAGGCCACGCCGCCCACGTGCGGCAGGTCCGAGACGGCCGACATGCCGCCACCGCCGAAGTCGAGACCGTAGAACTGGACCTCGTACGGGGTGTGGGTCAGCGCGAAGGCGGAGACCAGGGTGCGCATCAGCGTGGACTTGCCGGACTGCGGGCCGCCGATGACGAGCATGTGGCCCGCGGCGCCGGAGAAGTCGCGGTAGAGGGGGTCGCGGCGCTGCTCGAAGGGCTTGTCGACCAGGCCCAGCGGGACCACGAGACGGCCAAGCCGCGGATAGTCGGGCTGCGTCAGACCGCGCCCCTCGACGGGCGCGAGCCCCGGCAGCAGCTCGTCCAGCGGCGCCGCGCTGTCCAGGGGCGGCAGCCACACCTGGTGGGCCGGGGTGCCCTGGCCCTCCAGGCGGCGCACGATGACGTCGAGCACGGTGTCGGCCAGCGCGTCGTCCTCGGGCCGCCTGGCTCCCGGCACGCCCGCCGTCTCCGGGTCGGGCGCGAGGTGCTGGACGGCCACGGGCGCCGCAGTGAACAGCACGGGGCGGCGGTCGACGGGCAGCGGCCCGCTCGGCGTCAGCTCGCGGTCGGCGCCGGAGCGGTAGACACCGGAGACGTAGGCGGCCTTGAAGCGCGTCATCTCGTCCGTGCCGAACTTCAGATAGCCGGAACCGGGGACCGACGGCAGGTGGTACGCGTCGGGGACGCCCAGCGCCGCGCGCGACTCGGCGGCGGAGAAGGTGCGCAGACCCACGCGGTAGGACAGATACGTCTCCAGACCGCGCAGCCGCCCCTCCTCCAGGCGCTGCGAGGCCAGCAGCAGATGGACGCCCAGCGAACGGCCGATGCGGCCGATCTGGATGAACATGTCGATGAAGTCGGGCTTGGCGGTGAGGAGTTCGGAGAACTCGTCGATGACCAGCACCAGCGAGGGGATCGGCGTGAGCGGGGCGCCCGCCGCGCGCGCCTTCTCGTAGTCGTGGATGTTGGCGTAGTTGCCCGCGTCGCGCAGCATCTCCTGGCGGCGGTTCAGCTCGCCGCGGATGGAGTCGCCCATGCGGTCGACCAGCGTCAGGTCGTCGGCGAGGTTGGTGATGACGGCCGCGACGTGCGGCATCTGCGACATCCCCGCGAAGGTCGCGCCGCCCTTGAAGTCCGCGAGGACGAAGTTCAGCGTCTCGGAGGAGTGCGTGACGGCCAGGCCGAGCACGAGCGTGCGCAGCAGCTCCGACTTGCCGGAACCGGTGGCGCCGACGCACAGGCCGTGCGGGCCCATGCCGTCCTGCGCCGCCTCCTTGAGGTCCAGCATCACGGGCTGGCCGTCCTCGCCGACGCCGATCGGCACCCGCAGCCGCTCCGCCTGCGAGCGGGGGCGCCAGGTGCGCGAGACGTCGACGGAGGCGGCGTCGCCCAGCGCCAGCAGGTCCGTGAACTCCAGGTTCGCCAGCAGCGGCTCGTCGTCGTCACCGCCCGTCCCCATGCGCATCGGCGCGAGCTGCCGGGCCAGCGCCTCGGCCGCCTCGTACGAGAGGAAGTCGGGCACACCGTCGTACACGAGCCCGTGCCCGGACTCCAGTTGCAGCGCACCCGGGCGGACGACGGCGGACAGGCCGCCCCGCGCGGCCTCTATGTCACCGGGGACGACCTCCAGGACGGTCACGCCCTGGAGCCCCTCGGGCGCCGCCAGCATCGACCCCGGCGGCACCGTGGCACCGTCGAGGACGACGAGCACGTGCGGCTGCTCCAGCAGCGGCTGGCCGCCCGCGTTGAACCGGGGCCGCCCCTCCAGGCGCGCCGCCAGCAGTTCCTCCAGCTCCATCGCGTGGTCCGCGATCAGCCGCCGCGTCCCGGCGCCGTCCGTCGTGCCGGGTGCCTGCACGTGCGGCAGCCACTTCGCCCACTCCCAGCGCGGGAGGCCGCCGCGCCCCGCGGCGATGGCGATCACGAGGTCGTCGGGGGAGTGCAGCGAGGCCAGCGAGGCCACCAGCGCGCGGGCCGATCCCCGCACCGCCTCGGGCTCGCCGCTCACGGTCATGTGGTAGAAGGCGCGCAGCGAGACCGCCATCGGCAGGCCCTCGAGGGTGCCGTGCGTGTTGAGGAACTGGTGCATCGCGCCCGCCGTCAGCGGCTCCAGCTCGTCCACGGGGGCCGTCTCGGGCGCGATGAGGGGGGTCGCGAGCTGCTGTGCGCCGAGGCCGATGCGCACCTGGCCGAAGTCGTCGTCGCCCGCGCGCCGCTCCCACACGCGGCTGCCCTCGGCCACCAGCGACCACAGTTGCTCGGGCGCCGGGTGCAGATAGAACTGCGCGTCGCGCTGCTTGCGCGCGGTCTTGCGGATCTTCCGCCGGGTCTGCGCGAGGTACTTGAGGTAGTCGCGCCGCATTTGCGACATCTCACCCTGTGTGCCCCTGCGATAGCGAATGATCATGGCGATGGCCATGGCCACCGTGGAGGCGACCATCACGATGCCCATGATGCGCATGAAGGGGTGCGCGTTCGGCATGAAGAAGAAGACGACGGAACCGCCCATGCCGAGCATCGGCAGGAGCTGCATCGCCATGCCCTCCTGCTGCCCGCGCGGCAGCTCGGGCGGAGGTTCGAGCATCAGCTCTTCGCTGGGTACGTCAGGGGGAAGAGCCCGGGGCTGACGTTTGACAACGATCTGGCTCACTGCGCACCAATTCCCTCGTACGGACGGGACAGTTCGATGCCGGCGCCCCCGTGGCGACGGACTCCGTCCGCGCGAGGTGATCCTACTGGCAGTGCGCGTGACCGGGGAGCGGTAGGGTGTCGCGCGATGTGTGCGCACCAGCGAATGAAGACCGCCGCACGGCGTTGACGCCGACGAGGTGACGAACGCGATGGCGAATACGTGTGCGTCCGGTGCGCATCGCGTGTTCATTCCGCGCCCATGTGTCCAGCCGGCCCGCCAGGAACGGCCTACGAGGGGGATTCACAGGTGAGTACGACGGCCTCAGCAGCGGCCACGGGGTCCGGTCCGCGGACCGGTACCGCGTTCGGCGCCGCGCCAGGCAACGGCTTCTGCCGGGTCACCATCGTCGCGCCCGACAGCCGCATCGACGTGGCCCTGCCCGAGGACATCCCGGTCGCCGACCTCTACCCGGAGATCCTCCGCCTCTCCGGGCAGACCCCGGCCGAGGGCGCCCCCGTCGGCTATCACCTGGTACGCCGCGACGGCACCGTCCTCGACGGCTCCCGCTCCTTCATCGCGCAGCGCATCCACGACGGCGAGGTCCTCAGCCTCCGCCCCTTCGCCGAGTCGCTGCCGCCGGCCGTCTTCGACGACGTCTCGGACGCCGTCGCCTCCGCCGTCACCCGCGACCGCAAACTGTGGTCCGACGGCCTGATGCGCGGGGCCGGGCTCATCGGCGGCAGCGTGCTGCTGGTGCTGATGGCCTTCGTCCTGTGGTTCGCCGACCCCGTCAAGCACGACATGCACAGCCTGCCCGGCATCCTCGCCACCGTCGCGGGCGTCCTGCTCGTCGCGCTCGCCGCCGTACGGGCCAGGGTCTACGACGACCGCGCCTCCGCCATCGCCCTCGGGCTCGGCGCGATGCCGCACGTCGCGATCGCGGGCTCGGGCCTGCTGCCACTCCAGGAGCACCACGGCGTCGGCAGGCTCCAGTTCCTGTTCGCCTGCGTGGCCGTCCTCCTCGTCTCCGTCATCCTCATCGCGGCGACGCCCAGCGGCGACGGCCCCTTCGTCGCGGCGGCCTTCACCGCCGCCGTCGGCACCCTCATCACCTTCGTGGGCATCGTCACCGACATCGAGGCCGTCGAGTCCGCCTCCATCTGCGCACCCCTCGCGGTCGGCGCCATCGCCTTCCTCCCCGGTCTCTCCGCGCGCTTCGCCCGCCTCCCCATCGGCTACGAGGCCCCCCGTACCGGCACCGTCAGCTACGACACCGACCCGGACGCGACCCCCGAGACCCAGGGCCCGGTCGACGCCGAGCGCATCGCGGGCCAGGCCCGCCGCGGCCACGAGATGCTCGTCGGCCTCGTCGGCGGCTGCGCGGCCGTCGTCGTCGGCGCCACCGCCGTGCTCGCCTTCGCCGACTCGGGCTGGGGCCAGCTGCTGGCGCTCGCCACCGGCATCGCGATGCTGCTGCGGGCCCGCCTCTTCCGCTACACCTCGCAGGTGAGCTGCGCCCTCGTCGCGGGCCTCGTCGCGCTGACGCTGCTCGGGCTCGGCCTCTCCCTCAACCCGCCGGTCGAGGTGCTCCAGGAGCTGCGCACGGGCGACAGGACCGCGCTCGACATCCGCACCATCTGGCTGACGGCCGCGACCGCCGGGGCCGCAGCGCTGATCACCGCCATCGGCCTGATCGTCCCGCGCAAGGGCGTCACCCCCTTCTGGGGCCGCTTCCTGGAGATCTTCGAGACGTTCGTGCTGCTCTCGCTGCTCCCCCTCTGCCTGGCCGTGATGGACGTCTACACCGCGGCCCGCGCCATGACCAGCTAGCGCCGGACCCGCCGGTACGGCGGGAGGACCGGAGCGTACGGCCCGCCCGGCGGGCCCGGGGCGGCCCGCCGCGCACCGCGGTAGGCCGCCCTTTCGCGCGCTGGTAGGCTGGTCAGGCCCCCGAGTACCGGAAGTGACCCCTGTGAAGCAGACCAGGGGCGCTCGGCGGCGAGGAAACCCTAGGAGCACCAGTGTCGTCTCTCGATGCCGCGACCAAGAAGCAGATCATGTCCGAGTTCGCCACCAAGGAGGGTGACACCGGCTCTCCCGAGGTCCAGGTCGCCCTGCTCTCGCGTCGCATCTCGGACCTGACCGAGCACCTCAAGACCCACAAGCACGACCACCACTCCCGCCGTGGCCTGCTGCTCCTGGTCGGCCAGCGCCGCCGCCTGTTGCAGTACCTGGCGAAGAAGGACATCCAGCGCTTCCGCGCTCTGGTCGACCGCCTCGGCATCCGCCGTGGCGCGGCCGGCGCCCGCTGAGACAGGATGAAGGGAGCGGTTCCCGCTGACGGGGACCGCTCCCTTCGCCGTACTCGGCACACCTCGTGGGACGCGGAAGGTTTGTAGTCTGGGTCCCACAACGCCATACAACGGCATACACAGAAGAGAGGCCGGGCGCCCCGCCCGTCGCCGGTCCTCGGTAGTGGCCCCCGGACGACACGTCGATCCGGGTGCTTCGATCGAAGACCGGCCCGCACAGGGAGCGCCTCGCCAAGACGGTCCGCCGCCACACGGGCGACGGACGCAGACGAGGAGATATTCCTGGTGGAGAACGAGACCCACTACGCCGAGGCCGTCATCGACAACGGCGCCTTCGGCACCCGCACCATCCGCTTCGAGACGGGCCGCCTGGCCAAGCAGGCCGCAGGCTCCGCCGTGGCGTATCTGGACGACGACACCATGGTGCTGTCGGCCACCACCGCTTCCAAGCAGCCGAAGGATCAGCTCGACTTCTTCCCGCTGACCGTCGACGTCGAGGAGCGGATGTACTCGGCCGGGAAGATCCCCGGCTCCTTCTTCCGCCGTGAGGGCAGGCCCTCCGAGGACGCGATCCTCACCTGCCGTCTCATC
Source organism: Streptomyces sp. NPDC054796 (assembly GCF_053611545.1). Taxonomy (NCBI): domain Bacteria; kingdom Bacillati; phylum Actinomycetota; class Actinomycetes; order Kitasatosporales; family Streptomycetaceae; genus Streptomyces; species Streptomyces sp. NPDC054796. The sequence goes on from NZ_JBSHAO010000055.1 coordinate 51,855, forward strand.
GACCGCCCGCTGCGCCCGTCCTTCAAGAAGGGCCTGCGCAACGAGATCCAGATCGTCGAGACGATCATGGCGCTCAACCCCGAGCACCTCTACGACGTCGTCGCGATCAACGCCGCGTCCTGCTCCACGCAGCTCGCCGGGCTGCCCTTCTCGGGCCCGATCGGCGGCACCCGCGTCGCCCTCATCAAGGGCCAGTGGGTCGCCTTCCCGACCCACACCGAGCTGGAGGACGCCGTCTTCGACATGGTCGTCGCAGGGCGTGTGCTGCCCGACGGCGACGTCGCGGTGATGATGGTCGAGGCCGAGGCCACCGAGAAGACCATCGAGCTGGTCAAGGGCGGCGCCGAGGCGCCGACCGAGGAGGTCGTCGCCGCCGGTCTGGACGCCGCGAAGCCCTTCATCAAGGTGCTGTGCAAGGCCCAGGCCGACCTCGCCGCGAAGGCCGCCAAGCCGACCGGCGAGTTCCCCGTCTTCCTGGACCACCAGGACGACGTCCTGGAGGCGCTCACCACCGCCGTCCGCGACGAGCTGGCCCAGGCCCTCACCATCGCGGGCAAGCAGGAGCGCGAGGCCGAGCTGGACCGCGTCAAGGGTCTGGCCGCCGAGAAGCTGCTCCCGCAGTTCGAGGGGCGCGAGAAGGAGATCTCCGCGGCGTACCGCACGCTGACCAAGGAACTGGTCCGCGAGCGCGTCATCAAGGAGAAGAAGCGCATCGACGGGCGCGGCGTCACGGACATCCGTACGCTCGCCGCCGAGGTCGAGGCGATCCCGCGGGTGCACGGCTCAGCACTGTTCGAGCGCGGCGAGACCCAGATCCTGGGCGTCACCACGCTGAACATGCTCCGCATGGAGCAGCAGCTCGACACCCTCTCGCCGGTGACGCGCAAGCGCTACATGCACAACTACAACTTCCCGCCCTACTCCACCGGTGAGACCGGCCGCGTCGGCTCCCCGAAGCGTCGCGAGATCGGCCACGGCGCGCTCGCCGAGCGCGCGCTCGTGCCGGTGCTGCCCACGCGCGAGGAGTTCCCCTACGCCATCCGCCAGGTCTCCGAGGCGCTGGGCTCCAACGGCTCCACCTCGATGGGCTCGGTCTGCGCCTCCACCATGTCGCTGCTGAACGCCGGTGTGCCGCTCAAGGCCCCCGTCGCCGGTATCGCCATGGGCCTCATCTCCAAGGAGATCGAGGGCGAGACGCACTACGTCACCCTCACCGACATCCTCGGTGCGGAGGACGCCTACGGCGACATGGACTTCAAGGTCGCCGGTACACGCCAGTTCGTGACGGCCCTCCAGCTCGACACCAAGCTGGACGGCATCCCGGCCTCCGTTCTCGCCGCGGCCCTCAAGCAGGCCCGCGACGCGCGTCTGCACATCCTCGACGTGATGAACGAGGCCATCGACGTCCCGGACGAGATGTCCCCCAACGCCCCGCGGATCATCACCGTGAAGATCCCCGTGGACAAGATCGGCGAGGTCATCGGCCCCAAGGGCAAGATGATCAACCAGATCCAGGAGGACACCGGGGCCGACATCACGATCGAGGACGACGGCACCATCTACATCGGTGCCGCCGACGGCCCGGCCGCCGAGGCCGCCCGCTCCACGATCAACGGCATCGCCAACCCGACGATGCCCGAGGTCGGCGAGCGCTACCTCGGCACGGTCGTGAAGACCACCACCTTCGGTGCCTTCGTCTCGCTGCTGCCCGGCAAGGACGGTCTGCTGCACATCTCGCAGATCCGCAAGCTCGCGGGCGGCAAGCGCGTCGAGAACGTCGAGGACGTCCTCGGCGTCGGCCAGAAGGTCCAGGTCGAGATCGCCGAGATCGACCAGCGCGGCAAGCTCTCCCTGATCCCCGTCATGGACGACGAGGAGAGCGGCGACAGCGCCGAGAAGGACGGCGGCGAGTCCGACCAGTGACACGCACGCCCCGTACGACGGCCCGCCCCTCCGCGACGGAGGGG